>OZ244943.1:4117500-4417500 GCA_965222305.1 Reichenbachiella sp. | reverse complement strand
GCCAGTCATCGTAATGTTGGGTATTTTCAAAGGGCTGAACCGTTTGTCCACTTGCCAAATAACCATATATAATATGTACACTCCATAGTTGATCCAAAGGAATCAAATCCCCCCGAAATTCGGATTTCCAATTCTCAAGAGATTCCTCAAGCTCCCAAATGAGCAGCTTTAAGTTAAGGGCATCTTCTCCTGACAAGTCTGCTTGCTGATACGCCTGCGCCTTGACCAGGTACAGAGAATCAAACGCTATTGCTTTTTTCTTATATGCATCGGAGTACCAGTTATCCAATTGGTCGTTGAAGCGGTGATCCCCTCTGAAGGTTGCTACCAATGGGTTTTGTTTAAGGTATGCTTCATTATATTCTGAAAAGAATTGGTCTATCGGGATGAGTTCTTCTTTTTGTTTGGCACAGGAGACGAGCATTCCCAAAGCCACGATGGGTAGTAATTTTCTCATAAGGGTGAATTTTGGTAGAATTTACTACATTTTGGTCATTAAGCTTCAATAGCAGTATTAAGACAACCTGAGGTAGTCCTTTCAGCCTTTAATTCTATTTTTATGCTAGCTGCGAAAACCTAGAGGAAGTCCTCACAATCTTCATGATCAATATAGTACTACATGAATAATAAAAAGTACCAAAAGTATCTAAGCAAATATTTGAAGGGGGCTTCATCAAACAATGAAGAAATTTTCAATGCTTTTAAGAGATCCTATGGCCATCTTACAAAGGAAGGCTTAACCATTGTGGGGCTAGCCTCTCTAGGAGATCAAACAGTAATATCTGTTTCTTACACAGAGAAATTTGATAGTAGCAAAATTCCAAATACCTATAGAGGTTTGCAGGTAAGGTGACCTTCTCCTTTGATTTTTCGTTAGCTTACATCTATGGAAAAAATCCTGACCGATCTGGCGCAAAAAGAACTTGAAGAATGGCAGTTTGCCATGCAGCGAAAACCGCACCTATCGCATACGGCCATTCGTGGTGTCCAGAAAAGAATCAACAACCTGATCCCGGAGCAAATCCACCGAGCGATCACCAAGGCCATTAAAGAGCTTACCCGTGGTGTACTTGTTGGGGCTAACTTCACCACCCGTCTGCCCAATGACCTGACTACCATGGAGGAAAAAGAGAAGAAGGCCCTGGAGCGGATCAACTTTTATTGTTCGACCGCTTCAGCTGAGGGTGCCATCACAGGTTTCGGAGGATTTGTGAGCGGGTTGGCAGATTTTCCCCTTTGGCTGAGCCTGAAGATGAAAATGCTCCACGAGATCGCGGCGACCTACGGTTTTGATACAGGGGACTACAAGGAGCGGCTCTTCATTCTGTACGTTTTCCAGCTGGCCTTCTCCAGCCAGGAAAAGCGCAACGAGGTGTACCAGGTCGTGAGCGACTGGGACAACCAAAAATCCTCCCTACCCGATGACCTTAATGAATTTGATTGGCGAACCTTCCAGCTTGAGTATCGTGACCATATCGACCTGGCCAAGCTGTTTCAGTTGATCCCCGGCTTTGGAGCAATCGTAGGCGCACTGGTCAATCACAGGCTCACCCATCGACTGGGTAAGATGGCCATGAATGCCTATCGGATGCGCATGATTCATAGTGTAATCCAGTTACCCTCAAAACCTTAGGGCTCGCTCCTTCAAAGGTGTTTAGTTCCTACTTCAGCACATGATATCGCATCCGAGCTCAAACTTCTGTCTTGTAGACGACAATTTTTTTTCATAACTTTTAAAAAAATTACTCACTTATCTACAGCCACCATGAAAATCATCAAATGGATCGGGATTGTCCTGATCGTGTTAGCCGTTATCGTTTTCGGATTTATTTACTTGAAAATTCAAGATGCCCAGAGTAGGCTTACGACTCCCTACGACGTTGAGCCGCAGGAGTTGATCATCCCGGAAGATTCAGCCTCATTGGCTCTGGGTAAAAAATGGGTAACTGCTCTCTGCGCGGAATGTCACAATGCTGATCTGGGCGGAAAACTTTTCTTTGACGACCAGGACATTGGACAGATATATTCCCCCAACATCACCCCGGGTCCAGGGGGTACAGCATATTATTCGGATAAAGATTGGGTAAGAGCCTTGCGTCATGGTGTAGCCGCCAGCGGAAAACCCTTGTTTATCATGCCGGCTGGCGATTATGCATACATGACAGAAAAAGACCTGGCCGCGACCATTGCTTATATTAAAAGCGTTCCTCCAGTCGATAGAACGAACGGGACGAACAAGTTTACTACGCTCGCCAACATTTTGATCTCCGTAGGAGCTTTTGGTGATCATGCCATCCCTGCGGAAGTGATCGATCACGAGGCGCCTATTCCGAAAGAACCAGAATCCAGAAGTGTAATCGAGCGAGGGGATTATGTAGTGAAAGTATTCGGATGTTGGTCTTGTCATGGCAAAGATCTGGGAGGAAGCAAAAGCCCCGACCCCAATGCACCTCCTGCTCCCTCGATTCGATCCAATGGAGCTATCGCAGAGTGGTCGCTTGAGCAGTTTCAGTCCTTCGCCAATACTGGGGTAACACCAGACGGAAGATCAGTGGACAACAAGTTTATGCCATGGTCAGCCTTGGGTCGATTACCTGTCGAAGAGCAAACAGCGATATTTGAGTACCTGAAATCCCTGGAATAATGGGCATTAAGGGAGATAAGGAAACCTCAGGGTCAGCCACAATGGCTGACCTCCTTTTGGACAAACTGTCTGCGATTGGCAATGTCACTTCTAAGAAAATGTTTGGCGGACACGGCATCTTCCATGATGGAAAAATGTTTGGGATTGTTGATTCGAAAGGCAATGCTTTCCTAAAAGTCGGTGATTCCAACCGATCAGATTTTGAAGCTGGTGGGGCTATTGCACACGGTAAGATGCCCTACATGTCCATTCCTGATGAAGTGCTAGAAGATGACAATAAATTAATTGATTGGTCTCAGAAATCTATCCAGCTATAGGTAGATTTAAATATGAGATCCAAATTCTGCCATGCCCTATACGGATTGATGATGCTGACTTCCTCCTCATTGTGGGGGCAAGAAGATCAGAAAAACGTGTCAGCGGTAGCAGTACCTACTCCATCTTTTAATGAGATTCAAGGTTTTGGTTTAGCGGTAGCCGGTGGACTTATATACTCGCTTAACCCCGAAGACACAGTCCTCAGGCCCTCCTCTACATTTTTGTATGGCTTCTATTCAGAGAATAAGACATGGATATTTGCTGTCCTTCAAGAAGCCTATTTTCATGACAATGACTATTGGTTCGATGGACTTGCCGTAGTTTCCAATTTTAAATTTGAATACTTTCAACCTTTACCGCCTCCTCTCCCTGATGGGATTAGTATTGCTTATGATACTGATATCAAGATTTTCAACCTCAACTTCCTGAGAAGAGTTAAAGGCCCTCTGTACCTTGGAGTGAGAACCAAACAATCTTTTTTCAATACCACTTTCAATTCGATTGACATACCTGGTCTCCCATCGCTACCAGATTCCATTTCAAACCCCAATGCCAGTACCAATTCCTGGTATTCTGGTATAGGATTCAAAGCTGCCTATGACACGCGAGACTATAGTCTGAATCCCAGAAGTGGGATCAGCGCAGATTTTCAGGCTACTTTCTTTGGTGAAAAAATTGGGAGTGACCGAAACTTCGATATTATGGAAATGAGTTTCAACCACTACTGGGGATTTTCCGATAGGCATGTGCTCGCATCAAGGTTCTACGCCTATATTGGGGTTAATGATGTTCCTTTCGAGGAGCAATCGTTGCTGGGTTTTGCTGGACCAAAAGGTAAGGATGTCCGGGGATACTCCTCCGGTCGCTATCGCGGAAATCAGCTTTATGACATACAAGCCGAATGGCGATGGAACTTTTATAAACGATGGGGTTCGGTCGTATTTGGTGCCTTGGCTTTGTCAGGTACCGGATCAGAAGAAATCAAATCAAATGGTGTGCTTCCTGCTATCGGCACCGGCATTCGTTTTATGGCCGCACCTAAGCGAAAGGTAAATATCGGATTAGACTTTGCTCTGGGGAAAAATGATTACGGAATCTATTTCGCCTTGTCAGAGGCATTTTGAATCGATTGCCAATCGTTCCTTGTGATCCTCCAGATATTCAAATCCAATCCTTTCCAATTGACAATTGGTGTTTTGGTCATACCGTTTCTCTCTGCTACTTTCTGGGAGGGGGTGTTTTTTGGATCGACCAGAGAAATGATGGAATCAACTTCAAAGTTCCTAAAACCATAGTCCCGAAATAGCCGTGCCGCCTCTGCCGCATATCCCTTGCCCCATGAGGATTTGAAAAAACTGTAGCCCACTTCCAACTCTTTGGTGCCATTCACATCTTGCAAAAGCAAACCGCACTGCCCAAGGTGCTTGCCTGATTTCCTTTCGATCATCCACTGCATGCCAAAGGTCTGCTCCTGGTAGCGGTTCAGAATATGATCAACCCACTTTTGCGCGATTTTATCCGGCTGCGTTTCATCAAAGTTGGGTAGAAATTGACCATCTCCATTTTCACCGAAGAAATCTGACCAGATCGTCCAGTCTTCCTTTTTCAGAAAGCGCGTGATCAATCGGTCACTTTCCAGGTCATCTTCGTAGTGGTAATTCTCAATCATGCAAAAAACTGTTCTCAGACACGCTCAAAGGTTACCTCAAAAGAACTTTCACCGGAATTGCAGTCTTCATTTGTGATTAGGATCATGGTATCAGAATCCGGAAACTCGACAGTGTAAACTTCTATCTCGTCTTCATAGGTGAAAGTGTATACGTCCTCCGAGTCCTTCGTCCAGGATCCTTCGATCTCCGCCTCAACAACACAGGATTGATCTTCGTGCGTCCAGACAATGTTTTCAAAGATTCCTCCCGAAGAAATGGTAAGACGTGATTCCTCCTCACAGCTTCCGACGACAAAATTTGTTTCAAATCCACTCCCGTCGCAGTACTCCTCATGAAACGAATAATACTTCCAGGTGCCCACAATTGGGTCTGATTCGGGTTCTTCTTCTGAGCAGGAAACAAAAAGGGTAAGAAATGCCAGGCCAATAAAAAGGCAGGTGCTTTTTAGTATGGTTTTCATCATGAATTAAGTTAGGTGAGTTATAGAATAAAGATACTTCGAAATACTGAGTATTGTCAAATTTTTCGGTCACAGACCCGGCTTACCTTGCACAGCTGCAATTGTAGTGCTCACCGTAGTAGCCATTCAACTCAGCGAATAACGAATTGATTTCCTCCTCACCCGTGAATGATTTCTTGCCTTCCAGCACGACCGGATGGGTAAGGTCAGGGTCAATTTCGGTTTTGAAGGAAAGCGACATATCCAGGAACCTGTTTTCCAGTTCTTCCTTTTTGCTGTAAGTATCCGGGACTTTTAGAATGAACATGTCGCTACTCGATTTTACGTAAAGACAAAAATCGATAAAAAAAGGATAACAGAAAAAAGCGACCCTCCCCTCTCCATTTTGGCCTATGTTTGCGGCAAAATTGAAGAACATGGAGCAAGTGGCTATTCCCATTCCTGCCGGGGTAAAAGGTTTGATTTTTGATTTGGACGGTACGTTGATTGACTCAATGCCCCTGCATTATGAGGCTTACAATCACTGCCTGGAGCCATGGGGTGTGCACTACCCAAAGGAACTCTTCCTGAGCCGTGGCGGTATTCCTACCCAGGATACTCTGCTCCTGATCGAAGAGGAAAACAACATCAAAGACTTTGATTTGGAACTTGCCCTGGAGCGTAAAAGAACCTTCGTCGACACCAATCTTGACAAGATCACCCTTATCGAGCCGGTCTTCGATATAGTCAAAAGCTACTATGGAAAACTGCCCATGGCGATCGGTACCGGCAGCAACCGGGCCACCGTCACGGAAATGTTTGAGATGTTTGGGTTGGGCGAGTACATAGAGCACTCGGTGACAGCCACTGAGGTGGAAAACTACAAGCCCCATCCTGAGACCTTCCTGAAATGTGCAGAATTGATCCGCGTGGAGCCTAAGGACTGCGTAGTGTTCGAGGATGGAGCTCCGGGAATGAAGGCTGCGCGGGACGCAGGAATGCAACTGGTCGACGTGACACAATACCTTTAGGCCTTTGACATTCGTCTGGAGAAACTCTATCTTTCTCTGGTGAATGGACCAATCAGATTCTACAGGCGACTCTTAGCTGCCTTTGCCTTTTTTCTATTATTTGCTATATGGGGCTTTTGGCCGAGCTATTTTTCGAGGCTATTTGCATCGATGAATATTCGTCTGCACCTCCATGGCATAGGCATGACGCTCTGGTGTTTGATGCTCGTCACTCAAGCGACCCTCATCATAAAAAGGAAAAACTCAATGCACAAGCAGCTGGGTAGAGCGTCATTCGTTTTGGTTCCTTATATGGTTTTCTCCACCCTGAGCCTGCTTCATTTTACACTAAGGCAAAGCCCTCCGGGAAATATTAGTTACTATTTTTCTGCCCTGGTCATCAATGCGCTCATTGCCTTTTTGATCTTCTACGGCCTGGCGATCTATTACCGAAGAACTGCCACAGTCCATTCGCGATACATGCTGTGTACGATATTGCCGATGGTCACTCCAATCACAGATCGGTTAATTTTTAGATACTTGAGACACCTGGCACAATATGCCCCAAAGATCGATGGTAGGATGCCCGTAGTACCCATGTACGGCTTTCTATTGGTAGACACGGTGCTTACTGCACTGATTTTTATGAATTGGAGAGAGCCGAGTAAACGGAACCCTTACATACTGGTACTTGTCACAATGCTAGTGTATCATTTCAGCGTATTAAATTTTCACCAATATGAGTTCTGGAAGTCATTTAGCCAATGGTTCATATCTATACCCATGATATAGTGAAACATCTTTTTCTAGCCATACTGTTTTTTTCTTCTTTTCTGGGAAATGCTCAGGAAGAGATTGATATACACTTACATCCCAAAAGAGAAAAAAAAGACAGCATCAGGGAGATCCGTTTTCATGATTTCACAGAACTATTAAGCGTTAAACTTTTTGGCGTTAGAAAATCAAATGTAATTGCTCACTACGATGGTCAACTGAAGCAATCTATTGAGTACGAACCCAACGAAAACTTCAATATTGGATTTGGGTTCACTTATCACTGGCTGGGCCTGGATTTGGCCTTTAGTCTGCCATTTATTAATAATGATGATGACATCTATGGCAAGACACGCCGCTTTGACTTACAATCCAACATCTATATGGAGAACTTTGTTGTAGACCTGAATGTGCAGTCCTACAAGGGTTTTTATAATTCAAACCCTGGAGCTATACTACCGGGGTACGACCCTGGAATTTTTGGATATCCGATCAGACCTGACATACAAACCAACAACATAGGGGCTTCAGCATTCTACATATTCAATCATCACAAGTTTTCGTATCGTGCGGCCTTCACGTTCAACGAGCGACAGATGAAGAGTTCTGGATCCTTTCTCGCGGGAGCTTATGCCGGTATTTTCGAGATGAACGCCGATTCGACACTGCTCCCCTATTGGGCAGAGGAATTTGACAGCAATGTTGATTTTCGGGACGTCACCCACCTTTCTATGGGCTTGAGCCTCGGGTATGCCCACACATTTATTCTTTGGAAACACCTCTATTTTTCACTTACTGTAGCTGTTGGCTTTGGCCCCCAAATTGAACGACGTGATGAGTCATCCGATCTGCCCGCTTACGAACACAATGATATCGGGTCTTTTGTGGTAACTAGACTGGGACTAGGTCACAACGGAGAAACCTACTTCTATGGGATATCAGCGGTCAACACCTTTAAGGGAGCCCAGGACGAAAATGTATCTAACCTTCAACGGTCGGTAGGTAATTTTAAAATATTTGTGGGTCACCGGTTTAACCCTCCCAAGTTTTTGAAACCGAAAAAGAAAAAGGGCTAATCCTGTGCCTCTTCAAGAACCCAGAAATCTGTTATCTCAACAATCGCCTCGTCATCCGCTGCATCCTCATAGCGATCCAAATAATAGGTAACAGGAAAATGAAATTCCTTGTGAAAAGCTCCCTCAAATCTGTCATGTGGA
The DNA here is from genome assembly GCA_965222305.1 of Reichenbachiella sp. Lineage (GTDB taxonomy): Bacteria > Bacteroidota > Bacteroidia > Cytophagales > Cyclobacteriaceae > Reichenbachiella. Next base: position 4,409,428 of record OZ244943.1, on the reverse strand, counting down.
AAGTTAAAATAGCCAATTGACTTTTTGAACAGGGCTTCAATTAGAAACTTTTGCATCAAACGAACGCTGTCCTTTCTCGACGGACTATCATTTTGACTTGGAATATATCCCTCAAGGACTTCCCCATGATATTCGCCGGCTAAATTGTCAACGGTGTATTCAATCATCAGCCCATATCCCCAATAACTCCAATCCCTGACAACATACCGATACCGATCCATCTGTGTCAGTAGCCAATTGTCCCGATGCGTCATGATTTCTTCCAGCGTAATGCTTGCGTCATATTGAGAGTCAAGCTCAATGCGGGTAGCCACCCAGGTCGAGTCAACCATCCATTCTTCAGGAACTACTACTTCGTATTCTGAGGAATCACAAGAGAGGAAAATCGAAACAGCCATCACGCCTATCAGGCATGTGTGCTTCAACATACTTTTTTTCATAATCAGTCAGGTTTTAATTCTTGGGATCACAAGCTCAACAGTCCTGAGCTACTAAAACGCAATAAATGGGTTATTCAGCCTCTTCAAGAATCCAAAAATCGGTTATTTCTAAGCCATACTCGTCATCTGCCCAATTCTCCCTGAAGTCCACTTGATAACTGACAGGAAAATGAAAAACCTTATGATAACTTCCTGAATAGCTATGAAATGAAACGTCAAAATAAGCCATGCACTCCGTAAAAACAGAATCGAGATGGAATTCATTAATTATTCTTAAACTGTCCTCCGGGTGGTATTTTAATAGATCAAAATCCGTCCCTTCTAAATATCTTGCACTAAAAGCATTCGCTATATTATCGACAGTGTACTCAATAATAATTGGAGAACAATAGCATCGTTGTTCGATAACATACCTATATCGATCCGGTTTAACCGTATTCCAAATATTTTGATGTTCTTGCATCTCAGGAAGAGTAAACTTTGCATCATATTGGGTCTCCATATCTATGGGAATAGCCACCCAGGTCGAGTCAACCATCCACCCAACAGGAACTACTACTTCGTCTTCTGAGGAATCACAAGAGAGGAAAATAGAAACAGCCATCACGCCTATCAGGCATGTGTGCTTCAGCATACTTTTTTTCATAATCAGTCAGGTTTTGATTCTTCAATCAGATGATCAAGATACAAAATCCCGTCGAGATGGTCAATCTCGTGCTGGAAGATCACTGATACAAAGTCCTCCACGCGTTCCTTATGATGTGTGCCATCAATCCGGTCGTACTCAACCAATATTTCGTACGATCGGGTAAAGGTCGTGTCCCTGCGGCCGGGGATGGACAGGCAGCCTTCACGACATGGTCTTTTCTTTTCTGAGTATTCCTTGATTTCAGGGTTGATGTATGCTTCAAAGGGAAAATTCTCTTTGTCCAACCGCTGTACAAGGATTAGTTTTTTGAGGATGCCTACCTGAGGGGCGGCTATTCCCACCCCCAGGCTCATGCTGTCTGTCACCGTGGCGTACATTCGATCTATGAGCAACTGAAGCGTCGAATCCCCCGGCTCAAAGCGCACCGTTTCACTCGGTGTCCTGAGCAGTAGGGAGTCCTCTCTCTGGGTGATTTTGAATACCCTCATGGGCTCGTTGGCCAGACCACTCCCTATGAGCTGCTCTTGCACACCGCTGAATACAGACTTTTTACCTACTGCTTTTTTCGATGGACTACAGCCCCAGATGAGCAGTGGCATGATCGCTATGAGCAGCAGGTATCGCATCGCTACAGGCTAATGGAATCTACTACCGACACCCGACTCCAGATATGATTGTGTCCTTCGATAAAGGTCTTGTGTGCCGGTTCTACCTGATACTTGTCGTGATCCTCAGATGATTCAAAAGTCACCAGCAGCGAAAAGTCGTAGCTGTTGTCCACCACCGGGCGATCCGTTCCGGCGGGCTTGCCGACTTGGCCGTATTTCACGTATTCAGAAGTCGCTACCAACTTCTTCAATCCTTCCTCAAGTTTGGCTCTTTCGTCATCGTTTGCCGGGTCGTTCATCCAAAACAACACCAAGTGACTAAAATTCATCGGGTCTTTCTCCGCCATAATTTCTATTGTGTTTTATTTATAATCTTCTATCCATCCAGGTATGGTTGGGTACTTCAAAGTAGGTTGATAGGTTTTGCCCAGGGTATGAGCCCAGGCATCGATCCAGTTGGTGCCCCAGGGGTTAAACTTGGTAATTTCTATCTCGTAGGCTTTATCTCTGAGCGCCTCCTCAAGGGATACAAATTCATAATCGGCCTCAGACCACAGCTCCGACACTTCATCCATATAGTCTGCGTTCAACTTATTGGCATGTAGCAAAAATACCTGTGGGACATCCCGCCCCATGATGCCCAGCGTTTTGTCGTCGGTATATTTTATCATTTCCCTCGAAAAATCTATGTAAGCCTCACCGATCAAGGTCATGGTGTCTGTAGCGTTTTTTCTTTCTGCGGCTGCATAGGCATTGGCAAATACCCAGTCATGGTTTGAGATCGTCACGGGGGCCGTGAGGTACCCCAACGAATCCAATAGGACATTCAGGCTGTCGTATCGTTCCTTGGTTTCGCCGATGTTGACATAGGGATGCCGGAAGTAGCGTAGTTCTTTATTGTACTCCTGCTCAAGATGACGAGAAATTCTTTCTCCCTTGATCACGTCTTCTTTAAAGTCTTCAAAAGCGTTTCCATGGTAGCTCATATGGCTATAGGTATGGTTGCCCACTTCGTATCCATTTTGAAACCATAGCTTCAGGAGGTCAAGTTGGGTAGAATCGACCTTTTCTTCTGAGTAGATGCCTGCTTCATTGACAAAAGCCAAAGCGGGGATTTCGTACTTATCCAAAGGAGAAATCAGGCCCAGGGTCATATCCCAGAGATAGAATTGATCCGTCTGCCCGTAGCTCACCGCAGGCAGGTCGTCTATGGTATAGCAGACTTGTTTCTTTTGGGTCAGTCCCAAAAAAGGAATGGATACTAAAAGTCCTAAAAAGTAAATCTTCATATCAGAAAGCCTCTCCTATTCTAAACTCAATCCCCCAGTCATCCACACCGATCCCGGCATCCATGCCGATATTCATGTGGTTCTTAGGAAAAACGGTGATCCTAAATCCTCCACCTGCTGCTGGAAGGAGTTTTCCGTTATCATCTTCATTGATGCTTTGAAGAACCGTGGCTACCCCTGCAAAACCGACGAGTCCAAACCTATTGGCCAGATTCCATCGGTACTCTCCTTGTATGGCATACTGCTGATCTCCTCGAAAAGCCCCTTGCGAGTAGCCTCTGAGGTCCGTTCTGCCAACGATGAACTGTTGGTTAAAATCTAGATCTCCAATACCTATCCCAATGAAAGCCCTCACTGCTACTACGTCCTGTTCGTTAAAACTGAAAAACTGATTGTAATCAACTTCGATCTTATTTGATACATTTTCATTTTTCATAAACTCCGGAAACGTACTGTAGTTGACATTGACAATACTTCCGTCATATGGATAATACACATCATCTCGTCTATCATAGGAGTAAAGCACCCGAATGCCATCGAGCCGTGTATACTGGGTAGGTATCCCAATGATATCCACACTAGTTGCTAAATTCGTGTAAACATACCCGAGTCCTCCATACATTTTGTCTACAATCTTCCTCTGAACCTGCGCTACAAAAAAGTCCATACCCGTAGAGTAGGGCACCACCTCAGGTACAAGAGGTAAATCCGGATAAAACTGAAAGTTTATATTTCCTGTTCCCCCGGCAACCGTTATGCGGTAGGTATCTTGTTTTAAATAAAACTGGCTAAAACCCATTCCAAACCATGTACCGTTGGTGGTCCGCATATAAATCCCTCCGGACATGGATGAAGGTGAAATCGTATCTTTTTTGTTCAACTTATACATGGCCAAGGGCAAAATACCATAGGCGAATTCGGTACTTCGGCTATAGTTGATGTAGGGAATGGGCATGAAGCTAAAGTTTTTGGTGGAGTCGCCCTTGCTGCCCGGCCCTGAGCCCGATGGGAAGTTTTGGGCGGAGGCTGTGAGTGCCAGGCAAAGTAACAATCCAATGGTGGTAAGTCTCATGGTGGTTTTTGTTGTGGGTCGCAAATTAAAATAGAAAGGTCAATCACCCTTTGAATAAGGGAAAGATTTTGAGTCTGCCTCACAAACGAACAATATCCGAAGCATTGACTCCATCAATTTTATCTTATACTTGCGTAATCCCCCAATCCTCATTTTTACTACTTCATACTAAAACTGTCGGCTTATGTCTCGATATTTTCAAATATTGGTATCTGTGCTCATCGTAGTTTCTGCATTAGGCCCCAAAGCCTCTGCACAATCAAAATATACGTTTGCACATCCGGGAAATTCACGAACCCATACTTTCCTTGCCAGGAAATCAGACCCGATGGTCTATAAACCCATAGACTACACGGTGAAAATCCGCACCAATGAGTATTCTTTTATTTCGTCTAGTGAAGATGGGAAATACATGACCATTACAATCAATGAGAGTACCACGAACTCAACGGATTTGCAAAACATTACCTCCACAACCAATATTACTTCAGTTTTGATGAATATGGAATTGGGCAAGGTGATCCTCAAATCAAACAGGGAATACTATGGCTTTATGGGTAACCAATTACTGAAAACAACCCCAAATCAAGACTACTTTGGGAGACCTATAGCCACAGCTGAGCTCGCCAATATTGTACACACCACTCGAATACTCGATATTGAGACCTTAGAGCCAATTGGAACTATCCCTATTCCTCAAGGAGAAAACTATCTTGGAAATGCTAATGGGTATATCCAAACATCACTGACTATCCGTCAGGCTGACAACACCTATCGGTATGCTACACGTCTGTATCGACAGTCTCCTTCCGGGCTCACTCTGGCGCAGGAATTTCCGTTGACCAAAGGCACTTTTTCGGCAGACGGCACAAAAATCTCCGGAGAACACTTCGATGGTACCACTTTGGTGACAGAAATCTATGATATCGCTTCGGGTCAACTAATCAATAAAATATCAGGAGAAAATGGATTGATGTACACCAAAGCGTATGTAACTCCCAATAACAATGTGGTCGTGCAGGTACAAGGCTATGACACAGTCAAAAAAGCGATGGTTCAGGAATTGAGGTTTATTGATCTGTACTCCGGTCAGCTCATCAAATCCTTTGCCGATCATGTAGGCTGGCCCAGCACAAATGATCGTGGGGACTTGATGTTGATTCCTGAAAAACTGGGAACAATCACGTTGCTAGACCTCAATACCATGGAAATTATTGCAGATGAACGGGCGTTTCAGGTAGCCCAGGATGACCCGTTGGGTTTATATATGCCTCCCACCAAAGTTGGTAATAATCATTTTACCATTTCCTTCAATGGTATCCATGCCCTGTACAGCATGGATCAAAAAAAAGTTGTGGCTTACATTTTTGCCGATGAGGACGACTGGGCAGTTATCGCCGCAGATGGACGAATGGATGGCACATCAGGCGCTATCAACAAACTGGAATGGCGAACCTATTCTTCTAGTGGAATCCTCCAAAAGCAAAGCCCGATAGACCTGCTTTTTGACAAATACTTTACCCCAAGTTTGCTACCCAAACTCCTCGATGGAGAAGTCGGTACTATCGAAGACCTGCAAGCGTCTCTATCGAAAGCTCCCTCCGTAGAGATCATTTCACCGGCCAACGGCACCAGAGTCTCCACCAATACTGTCACAGTAACTGTACAAGCCCAGTCCAATGGCGACCCAGTCAAGGACATCCTGCTGTACATCAACAACAAACTGTTTGGTGGTGGAGAGCGCGGATTCAAGTCCACGGGAACGACCAAGACCTTTGAAATACCCCTGGCAGTAGGAGAAAACCTCATTTCTGCCAAAGCGATTTCTCAGAGCAACTATGAGTCTCCTTTTGATCATATCAAAATATACTATGAAGGGCAACAAGCTACCAGCGATCTTCATATGGTAGCAGTGGGTATCAACCAGTATCTCAATAGCCACTACAATCTCAACTATGCGGTAGCTGACGCTAAATCCCTGACCAACAAAATCAAGCAGAACTCTACTCAAATATTTGATGAAATCTATGTACATGAGATCTATAATACCACCGCCAAAAGAGATGCGATCATCAACAAACTCAAGGAAGTGGCCTCCAGCAGCAAACCTGAAGATGTATTTGTGTTTTTCTATGCAGGGCACGGAGTGTTATCCGAAACTGTCAATGAATTCTATCTCGCCCTTACGGACGTCACCCAAATGTACGGACGAGATGATCTGCTACAAACCCGGGGCATCTCGGCGGAGGAGTTGAAGGATTTGATCTCTGCTATATCCGCACAGAAGCAGGTAGTGATCCTGGATGCCTGTCAAAGCGGTGGAGCCGTGGAAACCTTTGCTTCTAGAGGCGCAGCAGAAGAGAAGGCCATCGCCCAGCTCGCCCGGTCATCGGGTACGGTTCTGCTGGCCTCCACGGGTAGTGAGCAGTTTGCCTCAGAGTTCAGAACTCTGGGTCATGGAGTTTTCACCTACGCCCTACTCAATGGCATGTCCGGAGCAGCAGATGGGGGCTCCAGGGACAACAAAATTACCGTGAAGGAGTTGGAAGCGTATCTCAACGACCAAATCCCGATCCTTACACAGAAACACAAGGGACAGATGCAATTCCCAAAATCCTGGACCAAGGGTATGGATTTTCCTTTGATCATCGCGCAGTAATTGAAGGGATCAAAAGTCTCCGAACTCAGCTAAATACTTGACCATGAAGAAATTCAACTTTTTTATCAAAATCAGTTTTCCGCTGTTGATGATCCTATCCATGCGTTTTTATGGCACGAGCCATGATGAGTATTGGAGTAATTTCGAAAAAGTTGAAGGCGAGCTAACAGGCCCTACGACCCTGCTCGAGATCAATCATGAGTTGGTATTCAATGACAGCATAAGGCTGCTGGATGATAAGTTTGATGTCTTATCTGATGAATTTGAGGAACTTGGTTTAAAGAAAGCTTTCTATGCAGCCAATAGAAGCATGTGGGACGGGTTTAACAAATACACTTTGGATTCAATTGCAGATCTGACCGAGGAAAAATGGAACTCATTGAAGCGCCAGCACGAAAAGCCCGTTAAAGAGATTGATTCTGTTTTCGAAAAAGGCCCGAAATCCAAGCAAGTGAAAATTGCCCTTTGGCAAGTTTTACAGGCCAAACCTTACTTTTCGGTGGCAGGGCATTCGGACAAATTCACCTTATCAGAATTTGATGAGCAAGCCGAAGAAGAGGATGAGTATGGACTTGATTTTAAGATAGAATATCGTGGTAGTGGCATGAAGCTCTTCGAAAACCGGGCAAACCTCGGCCATTATCTTAATCACCTCAAAGTAAATTTGAAAGGTTCGGAAGGCACTGTGACAGTCACCCGACTAAGAAGTGACGAAAATATCGTAAGGGCGTACATAGTCGAAGACCTAGATGGTGACATTGTGTTCAAAGATGAATATGGATTTGAGGCACTGGCCATTTTGTCCAATGAGAAGGGATCATTCCTCGGTCAGATCGACGGTGAACCGAATGAGAAATTCATTCTCTGGTATGACAACTGGATCGTGAAGACCTTGGCGGTGGTTCAGATTGTTATTTATTTGTTTGTAGGATTGATTTTGATCCTACCAGGTAAGCAAGAAACTGCCGACAAGACTGAAGCCTGATAGGTTTTGTTGTACGACTTTCCTTATCCGAGCTACACTAGTCCAACGTAGGCTTGCCGGAGGCGGAAGCTCGAACCAACAAAGCGTGTGAAGAAAGAGGTTGTTGTCAAGATTGGACGCCGTAAAAAAGGCTGCTCCCAAACGGAAGCAGCCCTGTAAAAATCATTCGAAATCTTCCAGGTCATAGCCGAAACACTCGAGTGCCTGCTCCATAACCTCCCAGGCGGTATCATCCAGTTCGAGCGTGTCTCCCGAAGCAAATGTTTCGTAAGGATATGCATTGGCATAGGCATTAAAGAAACATTCGCACTGATCCTCAGTAGCTCCCGACGGTCCGGAAACCTCAGGATCACCCTCCAAACAGGATTGTACAAATTCTGATTTTTGCGCTTCAGTCCAGCCTTCAGGCAATTCTGCTTCACCGTCACTACAAGCAATAATCCCCAGAACTAAGACGGCCGGGAATAAATGTTTCAGGTAATTTTTCATGATTACGTTGGTTTGATTTAAAGTGCTACAACTTTAGATCAACCATAAAAAACATAATAATTAACTCGACGAAACGAACCAAAAACCGGATAAATGATTGATTGATTTAGACTTAACCTCCCAAATTTTATTCCTGACACTTTAGTTTGATCTGAGAGGTTCGAACCAAGAAAGAGAAGCATTAAGAATGTAAGAAAGCACCTAGAGACAATGACAATGCTTTCAGGGCCTTAATACGATTTAGCCCATATTACTCCATCACCTCGATCTTAGCCCAGTATTGGGTTTTGTTGCCCAAGTCTATAAAAGAAGGCCGCTCAAGAATTTTGACCTTGGTATTTCTCGGTGCCAGGCCTATTTTCTTTTCTCCTTCAAAGTAATCAGGGTTCTTGGTTGGGTCGTTTTCCCGAATCACCATGTTTCCTGACACGGTGTATTCGGCTCCTATTTTGATCGATTCGAACGTCTCTGCATTGATGGACAATTGAATTTCTCCATCTGATTTTTTGTTCCCCAGCCAGATATAGCCTTGCACAGACTTATAAATAGTTTGCACCTGATCGCTTCCTTTGTTGATTTTGGCCAGTGCCGCCACCTGATCGGAAACTATGTCATTAGCCGAAGGTTTTATCTGAACCGTATCACCTGCCAAAGGTACAGGAGTCGGCCCCTGCCCCAATTGTTTCTGCACTTCTTCTCTAATGAGCTCCTCCAGATTGATATTGGAAGCCACCAATTCTTTTCTTAGCTCCTTTTCAAGATTGATTTTCACATCGCCTATTTGCAGGTCTGTAGGCCGTAATCCCAAGACCAGACTCGCGAGCACGACCGAAGCGATGGTGATAACAATCGTAAAAGGTAGTTTCAACAGCTCTACCCAGTCCCTGGGCTGCATTTTTCCGTTTGAGTTGGATACCTCGTTTTCTTGAGTAGCTGAGTTTGGGTCAGTGGATTCAGGCATGATGGTATTTTTTTAGGTTTGTCGAATATAGGGGAAAAATGCTATCCAAATCGAACCGGGTATTCTCTTCGCCTAAAATCCTGAAACCCAATTCGACCCTTTTGACGAAACCCATCTCATTACCATGACTTTTCGTATCTTGTATAAAATTTTAAATTATGAAATACGACAATCTAATCTATGGACTTGGGGCTTTTGTGGTAGTGGTTTGTGCCATCATCAAAATACTACACATGCCTGGAGCCGAAATCGCTGATATCGTTTACAAAATGACCTTTTTAGTCATGTTTTTGTTCATGACCATGCAAAACACAAAGCTGAAGAAGAAGGTAAAAGAGTTGCAGGGGCATTAAAAATGACTGCTACAGCACCCCGCTCTTAATCACCATCAGTTTCTCCCGGGTCATGTCATGCATGGAGTGAGGGATACTACCTAGTCCAAGTCCAGAACTATCACGTCCGCCAAATGGCATCCAGTCTACACGGAAGGCAGTATGGTCGTTGACCATCACTGCGGTGGAGTTAAGCTTTTTGACGGTGTCCAAGGCTATGTCCAAGTCTTTGGTAAAGACGGACGACTGGAAGGCGAACTCCAGGGAATTGGCTTTTGCGATGGCTTCATCACGGTTTTCATAAGAATAGATGCAAACGACCGGTCCGAATATCTCAGCGGTGGAGACTTTTGCACCCTCAGGGGGATTAAGTAGTATCGTTGGCTCGTAGCAGGTATCGGAGATTTTATTTCCTCCGCAGATCAGCTCCGCGCCACCATCCACGGCGTCCTGCACCCATTGATGGATTCGGTCCACTTCCCTGGTTAGGATGAGCGGTCCGACCTCTGTCTTTTCATCTAACGGATCACCTACAACTAGCTTTCGCGCCAAGGTGTCCATCTCCTCGACCACCAATTCGACAACCGACTCATGCACGTACACACGCTGCACCGATACACACACCTGTCCCGCATGGTAGAACCCACCCTTCATCAAAGCCGGAATCATACCCGCCATGTCTGCATCCGGCTCCACAATCACAGGGGCAGCCCCGCCATGCTCTAACGCACATCGTGTCCCGGGAGCCAGTTTGGATCGTAGATACCAGCCCACTTTAGCAGAGCCAATAAAGGAAAAGAAATTGACCTTTGAACTGGTCACAAGTTGCTCGGCCACTTCGTTAGAGCAAGGCATGGCGGTACACCAGCCTTCCGGCAGTCCGGCATCATGAAAGATTTCCGCAAGCAGTAGGCAAGTCAGCGGAGTAGTAGGCGCCGGCTTGATGATCACCGGGCTACCGACAGCTATAGCCGGGATGGTTTGATGAATGATCAGGTTTATCGGATGATTGAAGGCACTGACTGATGCCACCACCCCTATCGGTTCTCTCATAGTATAGGCTAATCTGTTCGCTGAAGAAGCTGTTTGTCCCATGGGTACCTCATGCCCTCCAAGGTGTCCAAGGTTTTCAATCGCTAGCTTCACTCCATTGATCGCACGAGCCATCTCCGCCTGAGTGTCGACCCTGGGTTTTCCTCCCTCCTTGGCAGAAAGCTCGATCAGTTCATCAGACCGATTCTCCATCATCAGGGCTATATTCTCAAGAATTTCTACCCGTCGGTGCTTGGGCAGCCATTGCGACTGATCCAGGGATAATTCATGTGCCCGATCGATGGCCTGCTGCATTTCTTCAGCGCTGGCCAGTGGAATTTCTTTGATTAAACTTTGGTCGTAGGGAGCGTAAACTTTTTCGGTTGACATGTTTTCTTATATGGTGATATGGGTTATTGATTCAATTTATTTTTGGTTGGAAGTGAGAAGCTGGAAGTTAACGAACTTCCTGCTTCTGACTTCCAGCCTACAATAGATCCGTTTTTTCTTTAATTTTTACGTTAAGTATGGAGTGATTGAGCGAATAATCCACGGGGCAGTCGATCAAATGAACTCCGTCGGTTTCCAGGCATTTCTTCAGTGTTTCGGTAAAGTCCGCATCGCTGGTGATCCGATGCCCGTGTGCACCGTAGCTCTCCGCATACTTCACGAAATCAGGGTTTTGGTAGTCCAATCCGAAATTGTCAAAGCCCATACCCTCCTGCTTCCATTTGATCATGCCATAGGCATTGTCGTTTAAGATAATCACGATCACGTCCAGCTTTTCGCGAACAGCAGTCTCCAACTCCTGTGAATTCATCATAAAACCTCCATCACCACAAACGGCAATCACTTTTCTATTGGGATAAATCAACTTCGCAGCCATAGCAGAGGGAAGTCCGGCACCCATGGTTGCTAGTGCATTGTCCAGCAGCAATGTATTGGGCTGGTAGCACATATAGTTACGAGCAAACCAGATTTTGTAGACTCCATTGTCCAAGGCCACAATTCCGTTCTCGGGTAGGATCTCCCTGATCTGACTAACGATCCTTTGCGGAAGCATGGGGAATCGCTCATCTTTAAAGTATTTGCTGATATGGCTGTCCACCTCGTCATGGACTTTTTGATAATAGCTAAAGTCCCAATGCGACTGTCGGTCAATTTGCCGGGTGATATGCTCGACGGAATCGGCGATATCTCCCACCACATTGTGCTGAGGGAAATACACCTGATCCACCTCTGCCGAAGAGAAATTGACATGAATGACTTTCTTGCCTCCATGCTCCATAAAGAACGGCGGTTTTTCCACCACGTCATGCCCAACATTTACGATCAAGTCTGCCTTGTCAATAGCATAGTGCAAGTAGTCGTTAGAAGAAAGTGCGGCCGTTCCCAGGAACTTGTCCTGACGCTCGTCCAGCACGCCTTTTCCCATCTGTGTATTGAAGAAGTAAATACCGGTATGATCCACAAATTCCTGCAGTGCTCTTTGCGTCCTCTTTCTATTGGCCCCTGCGCCAATCAATAGCAAAGGCATCTTGGCCGCTTCAATCATTTTCACAGCTTGCTTTACGGCCTTTACATCAGGAGCCGGACGACGGATCTCGCTCACCTCGAATACGGGCTCATCGGCAGGCTCTGCTGCCACATCTTCAGGAAGCTCAATATGCACTGCACCAGGCCGTTCCTCTGTGGCCAATCGAAAGGCCTCACGCACCATGGAAGGAATATTGTTGCCACTCACTACCTGCTTGGTGTATTTGGTCAGGGACTGCATCATATCCACCACATCCAGAATCTGAAAGCGGCCCTGCTTGCTTTTCTTAATAGGCTTTTGACCAGTGATCATCATCATGGGCATAGCTCCCAGCTGGGCATAGGCCGCTGGTGTAACGAAGTTGGTTGCCCCGGGCCCCAGGGTCGAAAGACAAACACCCGGCTTGCCGGTCAGCCGGCCATAAGTAGCCGCCATAAAACCTGCTCCCTGCTCATGGCGGTTGAGGATCAGTTTGATTTTAGAATCTTTCAGCGAATTGAGAAAGTCAAGATTTTCTTCTCCGGGTATTCCAAAGATGTATTCGACCCCTTCGTTTTCGAGGGCCTTGATAAAAAGGTCGGATGCTTTTGACATAGACGGGCAATTTGGTGAATTGATTTTGCGACAAGCGCAAATTAAAAGTTAGTCATTCGATGACAAGAGGCCAAATATCCCGCTTTATTAATGTCATTTCTAGGTTTGCTTTTGCGTTTGAATTAATTTCATGTTTACAGCATTGACTTATGTATGGAAGAACTCGTTGAATTTTTTGCGCACATTCCGCGCTCTTATCGATCCGGACTTCTGATCGGGGGGCTTGTCATTTTTTGGATCTTAGAAGGCGTAGTTCCGCTCTACCGAATGGATTATAAAAAGTGGAAACATGCCGGGATCAACCTGTTCTTTACCGCTACGTCCGTATTGATCGCCTTTTTCTTTGCAGGGCTGTTGCTCAAGACATCTGAGTGGGCAGTCGCCAACGAAATTGGCCTCTTGTATGTGATAGACATGCCCCTGTGGCTACAGGTTTTAATAGGCGTGCTACTTCTCGACTCAGTGGGTGCCTATCTGGTGCACCTGGTGGAGCACAAGATAAAATGGATGTGGAAATTTCACCTCATCCATCACTCTGATACCAACGTGGATGTCACCACCGGACTCAGACATCACCCGGGCGAGATGATATTTAGGATGGCTTTCACCCTTCTGGCTGTGGTTGTCAGCGGTTCTAACATGGGGATCATCATGCTCTACCAAAGCCTTTCTGCCTTGTTTACCCACCTCACACATGCCAACGTACCGGTCTTTGGCCCACTGGACAAGCCACTCTCCTGGATCTTCGTCACACCCAACATGCACAAGGTTCACCACCACTACCAGCTACCCTGGACGGACACCAACTTTGGCAACATCTTTTCGATCTGGGATCGGCTTTTTGGCACGTTCGTCTACGTAGACAAAATGGAAGAAGTCAAATACGGCATTGACACTCATATGGAGGAAGAAGAACACTCCAAAATTGGCAACCTGCTTTCCATTCCTTTTCAGAAATATCGTGCCCCAACCGATTCAAAATTCAACGATGAATAGCTAGTTTTATCGTCTCTGGTTTACAAAATGAAATACCTAACCCTTTTATTACTCCTTCCTCTGGCAGTATATGGTCAGAAAAAACCAAAGCTCCCCACTCCACCGAATGGCATCTGGCTCTATGATAGTCTATTTATAGATGCTACTGAACTTTCCAATATTCATTGGTTGGAATATCTGCACTATCTCAGACTTGACTCACCCAAATCTGTCTACCAGGCCGCCTTGCCAGATACGACGGTCTGGAACGCATTCGACACAACCGGAGTATTGACCAGCAGCTATTTAAGATATCCCGGGTATCGTCACTTCGGACTTGTAGGAATCTCCTGGGATCAAGCCGTAGAATATTGTAAATGGAGGAGCGATATAGTCAATGAAAAATGGAGAGATAAGGATACAGGCGAACAAAATTTCTATTTGACCTACCGTCTCCCAACAGAAAAAGAATGGATGGAGGCAGCGGGCTATGGCCTTGACCTTAAAGAATACCCCTACGGCCACAAGAAAATTCATCAAAGGCCTTCCATAAAAATGAAACTGGAAGAGATTTATGAATCATTGGTCAAGTCAGGGTGGGACAGTCTGTCCTACGAGAAATTCAAATCAAACTACAAGGATTTCTTAAAGAATGGAAAAGAGCCAGTATTTAATGTTCGCAAATACCTCTTCGACAGCCTATTGTACAGTGATTTCCTTCCGAAGGATGTTCATATAAGTCCTCAGAATCAACTTGGCCTTCACACGATGATAGGCAATGTCGCCGAAATGGTGCAAGAAAAAGGAATAGCCAAAGGAGGTAGCTGGGCACACAGTCTTGAACAAAGCAAAATCATCAATCAGCAGTCGTACACAAAACCTCAGGCCTGGTTGGGATTCCGATGCGTTTGCGAAGTGATTGACATCAATTCTGTCAAAGCTCAGCGAGAAATGACCGGTACCCCACCACCCGATCGGTCAAATCCGTGAACGATCTGTAATAGACAATGATGTCGTAGTGATTGTTCGTCTGCACGAAAGACCCCTCGTACCGCAGCGGATTATCTCCTTCCGCATAAAACATGTAATCATAGATGCCCTGTTTGAGCAAGATGTCCTTGTAGTACGTGCCGGTACCCCGATCATATTGCATTTCGCTGTTTCGGTCTTTTTTCCAGAAATTGAAGGCTCCTACTACATACACGGGCTGTGATGAAGGGGAAGCCTTGAGACGAAAGCGGACATTGAGGTAGTCGGCATCATAGTAGTTGGCGCCCGACTCCATGGTAGAGATGATAAAAGCCCCATTCATATCATGCAGCTCGGAGTACACTTCATTCGCCCTGCTTTTTTCGATAAACGTTTCCGCCCGCATAGGCGTTGGTTTCTTGTCTATCGCCGCAACGTACCTACCTCTAAAGTTGAACGTGCGCAAGTCAATAAATCTGAACTCATTCCCGGCCTTGAAGGTGTTTTCCCCACCGAAGTGCATATAGTCCAGGGTATTTCGATTGGGATCCATCTGTGTAGGCTTCAAATCAGTGATGGCATTGTCCCAACGATCATTTTGACGGATCACCACTTTGAATTGATTCATCGGGTTGGATACACGCATTTGGGTGTACACCAAAGAGAAATCCACCTGCTGGCTGGCATTCCTTGCAGATACTACTGTACTGACACGCACCCTCGGGCTGATCTGCACATTCTCTTCATATACGATAAATCTTCGGGTCAAAACGACATCCTCAGGATCACTGTTTTGGTATACCTGCAGTACGTAGTTGCCACTGATCTTTACCCTTGGCACACGAAACCAGTAATTGACATACAATTGCTTGGACATACCTGAATACTCGATGTCCTGAATATCATAGCCATTATATCCTGTGGTATATTCCAAATCGCTCAATGCGGATTTTGTCCAGTCAGCATTGCAGTGGATGATTCGGGCCTGCAGTACACGGTATTCATCTTCGAGTATATCAAACTCAAGCCTGAGAGGTCTGGCCTGACGCAAGGAAATGATTGGAGGCTGTACCGTTTGGTTGATGGTGCCTGTCTCTGGATAAAAGAGCACCGATTTCACCTTGGGGTTGAGGATTTCGTCCTCGTAGATGTTCCCATTTTTCTGCGCATGCAGCGCCGTAGTGGACAGCAGGAGAAATACTGCAGAAAAAACTAACTTGAAGGGCATACGAGTGATTAAATCCATTGGCAGAATATTTGTGCATCGAAATTACAGCGAATAGCCTGGAAAAAAAATGATTGGCGTTCCAACCATTTGCCGGGCACTGGTGTCATGAAATTGAACCGAAACAAACCCGTCCATCCTGACAGAATGGAGCTAGACGATAAGGAACTAATAAAAGGCTGCCTGAAAAGTGATCGTCAGGCCCAGGAAGCCCTGTACCAAAAGTACTCGGGGCAGATGTATGTGGTGTGTCTTCGGTATGTAAAAGAACAGCAGGAAGCGGAAGATGTCCTGCAAGAGGCGTTCATTAAAGTATTTAAACAGATTGGTGGATTCAGGGGGGATTCGCGACTGGTATATTGGATCAAGCGGATCGTGATCAATACCGCCCTGAATGCACAGCGCAGCAAGCTCTACCTCTACCCGATGGTAGATGTGGAGGACTTGAGAGAGGTACAGACACGCGGTGCGACCGCTTCGGACTTTACCATGGAAGAACTACTGAAAATGATTAACGAACTGCCCAACAGCAGCCGGGTTATTTTCAACTTATATGCGATAGAAGGATACAAGCACCAGGAGATCGCCGAGCTACTCGGCATCAGTGAGGGGACTTCCAAGTCGCAATACGCAAGAGCAAGGCAACTATTGCAGGAGCAAATGAGAGATAGTAATAAGGAATATGGAAGAGGCTAGATCGACATTCGAAGACAGCTGGCAGGGCCAGTTTGACGGAGCGGAGAAAACCCCTCCTCCACATTTGTGGGTGGCCATTGATGGGGCTTTGGCCAATGAGGAAATCTCCACGTACAAAAAGAAAACTAAAATATATCAGTGGGTAGCAGCAGCCTGTCTGCTACTGCTTTCACTGGGAGGTGTATATTATAATTTGGGGCCATCCTCAGGAGCTCAGGAGGACACAGCCATGACAGAAAAAGTGGCTACAGAAACTCCGACTCATGAGGAGATGGTGGCCGCACAAGAGACCACACCTTCAAGTGTAGCACCTTCCGTTTCTACTATTGAGGCTTTGCCTAGGGATAACAACAACCCAATACAAAACAGGAGTGTATTGGTGGTGACGGACGAGGAGGAAGAAGGTGTAAATCCCAACTACGAGGTGCTGTCGCAGCAGCGACTGTGGCTGGAGCAAAATCCATTGGTCATGGTAGAGTCCAAAGAACCCGAAGCGGATCAGTACGCTTCCAATGAAAAAATGGAACAAATCTATGGTGTACCCGACCTGAAGGCCGTCAACGATCTGAAAAGCGACCATGCCGACCTATGGGCCGGGGTTTCGTTTTCCGCAGGGGCCTTCAATCCGGGGTTTAATTCCGGATCATCTAGTGCAGATATGCAATCTGATTCCCCAGCAAATGTCCTCACAGGTGGTAATTTCAACAGATCAGGAAATCAGGAACTGGTCGGGGAATCACCCAACAGCTACAACACCGGCTCGGCTATATCTGGAGGTCTGGCAGTAGGCACCCGAGTCAATAAATTTCTGGTGGTGAGCAGCGGGCTACAATACAACGCCTATACCTCACCAGGCCAAAATATTGCCGTATTTCAGGAGACAACCCAGGAGCTGGTCACCGTAGATGCCCCTAATTTCTACAATCAGGGTGAAGGGGTTCTATCGGTAGGCGAGGACTCATATTATGTAAATAATGTCCAAACCTACCAGGACGAAATAGACGTAACCAATGAGTATCAGTACCTCACGGTTCCTATCAAGGCAGGCATCATTTTGCTGGACCAAAAGTTCAACATCATCCTAAATACGGGAGTAGCATCCAACTTTTTGCTCAACTCCAGCCTGGAGGCTAAGGAGCTGGGAACTGAGACAGACACGGACAACTTGTACAAAGATGTCTATTTCAACTTCCTGTCCAGTGTAGAGTTTGGGTACAATTTCAATGAAAAATATCTCATTTCTGTAGAGCCAAACTACAACCAGGCGATCAGTGAGTTTACCAACGACAATAACGTCTCCCAGGCCAAACCCAAAAACTTTGGGGTATCCCTGGGAGTGAAATATAACTTCTAACCTATGAAATCATCACACACCGTCAACGAAGAAAAAGACCTGAGAAAAATCGTGATTCTCAGCCTGATGATCATCATACTGCTTACGCTACTCGCACAAGGATGTAAAGAAATTGGATGTGTTGGACAAATCACCACCAGTGCTGAGCAAGCATTGCTTGACACCCCGGGGGAAATATTCATTAAGGACAATCTTATTTTCGTTGGTGAAGTGAATGAAGGGATCCATGTCATTGACAATACGGATCCCTTCAGTCCAACCTCTTTTTATTGGACCTAATTAACTCATTAAGGCTATTGTCATGAAACCATCTATCATTTTAAGAACATTCCTCTTACTCTTAGTTGCCCTTCTTTGGAGCTGTAGTGAAGACAATGTAGCCCCGCCATCTGATGGTGATGAAAGTACTGATACCCGTGAAGGTGGAGATTACCTTTCATTTGCCGCCGACGGTGGAGGTGGTGGTGGCCAGGGGTCAGGCAATCAGGGAACACCGGGTGTAATCACCGCCGGAGAATGGAACGACCTTCAGGAATGGGACTTTTGGGAGGATCTCTTCCAAAACCAGGATTTTTCAGGTTTCCCAGATCACTGGAGCTACTACACCGGCAATAGAATCTCCTGTGAGGTATCAACGACATTCAAAGGTCCTGTAGTCAACGAAACTGTTGAGCTCATTCATGACAATACAGTCATCTGGACTGCCAAAACGGACAATCAGGGCAAGGCTGAACTATGGCTGGGACTCAATGACAAGGGCAATGTAATTGATCTGGCTTCGTGCTCGCTGCGTATCGGAAACTCGCAGATTGTCACAAACATAAAAGAGTATGCCGATGGAGTGAATGAGATTACATTTAACCAGAGCAACAGTGATCAAAGTGGTCAAATCGCATTCGTGGTGGATGCCACCGGGTCTATGGCAGATGAACTAGAGTTTTTGAAAGACGATCTCCAGTCTGTCATACAAAATGTAATAGATCAAAATCGAAACATCAGCTACTCTACAGCTGCTGTGTTTTATAGGGATCAGGGAGATGAATATGTCGTTAAGCACTCCGGGTTTACTGACAATCTCCAAAACACCATCTCCTTCATCGATCAGCAACATGCAGATGGCGGAGGTGATTTTCCCGAAGCAGTGCACACCGCCCTACGCACCGCGCTTAACGACCTTAGCTGGTCGGATATGGCCAGGGCACGGATGACTTTCTTGCTATTGGATGCGCCACCTCATCATGAGCCGCAGATCATTTCTGAGCTCCATGGGCTCATCAATCAGTTTAGTGCCAAGGGCATAAAGCTCATACCCATCGTAGCTAGTGGCATAGACAAGGAGACCGAGTTCCTAATGCGATTTTTCGCCATCACAACAAACGGTACGTACGTGTTTATCACTGACGATAGCGGTGTGGGCAATGACCATTTGGAGCCGAGTGTAGGCGAATTTGACGTAGAGCTTCTCAATGAATTGTTGCCCCGACTTATTACGCAATTCAGCGAATAGTAGGAACAGTAATTATTTTTTTGAATAATCCTGACATAGGCTTCCTTGCTGTTTGAGTAACTCCAATTATTGGCTATTTTGCTTTGTCTTAACCAAACAAGCGAAAATGAAGTCCACTATATTCACAATTACGGCCCTTTTGTTCTTAGCATCGTGTGCTCCGAAACTCACTTTTACGTGGGTAAAAGAGGGTTATGAAGGAAAAAAGTACAAGAAGATTGCCATCTTCTCCTTTACCAAAAACCTGGAGGCCTCCGCCAGGTTCCAGGACAACATGGTCAAATATCTAAGTGCAGAGGGCTACACTGCCGTTGCCGGTATGTCGATTATCAACCCCGTACAGATGCGGGACCTGAAACCTGACGACATCAACCGAATCCTAAGAAACGAAGATGTAGATGCGGTCATTTCCGTCATGGTGGTGGACAAAGAGACTTCCGTAGATTATGTACATGGTACGAGCTATGGCTATGGCTATCCTTACAGAGGAGGTTTTGGTGCGTACTATGGCTATCGATACGGGCCTGGCTACTATGATCCTGGGTATTATCAGGAGTCAAAAACCTATTTGCTGGAAAACCATTTTTATGAGGTGATCAAAGGCGAAAGCTCTGATGACCTACTGGTCTGGGCCTCACAAAGCAGCCTCACAGACCCTAGCAGCAACACCTCCAAGGTCTATTCCAAGGTACTGATCCAGGCCTTGCAGAATGATGGGGTTTTGAAGTAAAATATTGAGAAGGCGGGCAGTTGCTCGCCTTTTTTATTTACATGAATCTTCACATTCGTTTCTTCCGTATTTCATGTAAATTGACCTTATGAAAAAAATCCTCCTGTCCTTCACTTTTTTCCTTTTTTCATTTCTCGCATTTTCCCAGGATCCTGTCCAAATCATCCAAAGCGCTCTCGAAAAGCAAAATGGAAAAACCAACCAGGGAGAAACAGAAATGACCATCGTACGTCCTCGGTACACACGCACTATGACTATGAAATCATGGAGCTATGGCAATGAGATGTTCATGATCCTGATCACCGGCCCGGCTCGGGACAAGGGCCAGGTTTTCCTGAAAAGAAACAACGACATGTGGAACTGGATTCCCAACATCAGCCGCATGATCAAGATCCCTCCCTCCATGATGGGACAAAACTGGATGGGGTCGGATTTCACCAATGACGACCTGGTGAAAATGAACAGCCTGGTAGTAGACTATACCCACAAGCTGCTGGGAGAAGAAACCGTAGAGGGACTTGACTGCTACATCATCGAACTGATACCCAAACCCAATGCTGCAGTGGTCTGGGGCAAGATAAAGCTGTGGGTTTCTAAAGAAGAATACCTCCAGCTCAAAGGCGAGTATTTCGACGAGGATCAACGACTCGTCAACACCATGACCGCCTCAGATATCAGACAATTTGGCGACCGCCGGCTTCCTGCCAAAATGGTAATGACTCCTGTCAATAAAGAAGGACAACAAACAATCCTAATCAACAAGAGCATTGAGTTTGATGTCGGTCTTTCCAAGGACTTCTTTTCACAACAAAATATGAAGCGGGTCAAATGAGAAAAAAGATCATCCTGGCCTGGCGCAACCTCTGGCGCAACAAGAAAAGGACCTACATCACCCTTGCCTCGGTGCTGTTTGCAGTGATCATCGCCACCTTCATGCGTGGACTTCAGCTCGGCTCTTACGATAAAATATACAACGATGCCATCCGCTCCAGCACAGGACATTTGGCCATCATGGATAAGCTCTACTGGGATGATAAGTCCTTGATCAACAGCTTCGAATACCCGCTGGAATTGGAAAAATCACTCATGACCGACGAAGCAGTTGATTACATCGCTCCTCAGATCATGGCAGGTGGCCTGGCCTCCTATGGCAACAATACCAGGGGTATCATGCTGCAAGGAATTGATCCTGACATACAAAATGAGCAGATGAGCCTGAAGGAAAAGGTCATCGAAGGGGAATATCTGACGGATGATGATGAGGCGATCCTGATCGGCAAGGAACTATCCAAATTTTTGAAAGCCGGAGTAGGCGACACCCTTGTGATCCTAAGTCAGGGGTACATGGGCTCCACTGCAGCAGCCACCTACCCCATCAAGGGAATATTCGATCATCCGATGGCGGAGTTTAACAAACGGATTGGATTCATCCCTCTACAGGCTGCCCAATACCTGTTTTACATGGAAGGCCGGCTGACCAATCTAAACATCGTACTCAAAGATGCGGACGATCTGGAATCAAGCCTTAGCAGATACACATCAGAAATTGATACTACACTGCTGGAGGCACGAAGCTGGAAAGAAATGAACGAGGAATTGATCCAGGGAATGGAAATGGATAATTATGGTGGCATCTTAATGATTTCTATTCTCTATGTAGTAATAGGTTTTGGATTCTTCGGCACTATTTTGATGATGACAATGGAGCGTCGCAAAGAATTTTCTATTATGGTGGCAATAGGAATGAGTCGTTTCAAGCTACTTACTCAAGTGATATTAGAATCCATAATGATCGCGGTTATTGGAGCGGGAATTGGTTTGATACTGAGTTTTCCGGCCGTTTATTTTTATCACGTAAATCCAATAGAAATCACAGGAGAGCAGGCTGAGTTGTATTACGAGATGAACATGGAGCCAATACTTCAGATTTCTCTAAAGCCAGGGTATATGATCACACAGTTTTTAGTGATTCTTTGTATAAGCATTTTAGCCTCCATAATTCCGCTCATTAATATTTATACCTTCAACATCGTTGACATAATCCGCGGAAAACAATGATTATAAATCTAGCATGGAGAAATGTCTGGAGAAACAAGACCCGTAGTGTTGTGATGGTTCTTGCTTTGGCAATTGGTCTTCTCGGTTCTATTTTCATTGCAGCACTTGGCAATGGAATGGTGAACAACTGGGTCCAAACAGCTATTGATCTCGAGTTGTCCGACATCAAAATCCATAGAGAGGATTACCTCATAATGGAAGAGCTCAACATGACAATGGTGGCAAGCCCCATCATGTCAATTCTCGACACCATGAAGAATGTGAAATCATATTCTTCAAGAGTGCGGGTGGACGGCATGGCTATGACCGCCAACAACGTACAGCAGGTGACACTGTTTGGGATTGATCCCGGCCAAGAAAATATCGTCTCCACCATCTCAGAAAACATCACCGAAGGAAGTTTCTTTGATTCATTAGGCCAGTCAAAACCTATAATCATTTCGCAAAGACTGGCTAACAAACTCAAGGTTCGGATGAGGTCAAAGATCATTTTCACCCTTGCGGATGTAAATGGAGAAATCGCTTATCAGAACTTTAAAGTGACAGGGATTTTCAAAACCAATAATTCCATGTTCGACCAGGTGAATGTTTTTGTTTTAAAAGAAGATTTGTCCCGAATTTTGAAAATCGAGCCAGGCCAGTGTCACGAAATAGCCATTAGGGTTAATGATGAATTGGCAACAGAAGCAACCTCTCTTTCTCTATCTGAGATCTTAAGTAACAAAAAAGTACGATCCTGGAAAGATCAAAGTCCCACGTTGGATTTAGTAAATTCTACTATGGGCATGTACAATTACATATTGATCGGGATTGTCCTGATTGCATTGGTTTTTGGTATCGTGAATACCATGCTGATGGTGATCCTTGAGCGTACTAAGGAAATTGGTATGCTTAGATCCTTGGGTATGCGAAGAAAAAAAATTGCTTATATGATTACCCTCGAGACCATCTTTTTATGCCTTGTTGGAGCAGTAGTTGGTAACTTTTTAAGTTATGGAATGGTTCAATTTTTCTCAAAGGCTGGAGTACACTTGGATGTTTTTGCCGAAGGAATTGAACAATACGGAATGTCCTCCTCCATATACCCCACGCTAGAACCAGCATTTTATTTCAACATTACCGCAATGGTGGTTTTCACGGCCATTTTTTCATCCATTTTCCCAATCGTCCGGGCCTTTAAATTGGATCCGGCCTCAGCCATTAGAGATTAAGACATGAGCATCATCACTACTACCGACGTAACTAAAGTGTACAACCCCGATACCGTGCCCGTTCATGCGGTAAATGGCATCTCTCTTTCCGTCGAGGAAGGAGAATTCTCGGCCATAGTAGGCCCGTCGGGCTGTGGAAAAACCACCCTGCTCAATATGATCGGGGGACTGGAAAAACCCACGGCAGGTTCAGTTAAAGTAGATGGGGTGGACATCACACAGAAATCCAGTTCTGAGCTTACAGATTTTCGATTGCACAATATTGGCTTTGTCTTCCAGGCGTACAACCTGATCCCGGTGATGAGCGCCTATGAAAATGTCGCTTTCATTATGGAGCTTTTGAATTTTCCAAAAAAAGAAACCGATGATCGGGTCAAGGAACTGTTGGAGGCACTGGACATAGCTGACAAGGCCCACCACCGACCCGGTAAGATGTCTGGTGGACAGCAGCAAAGGGTAGCTGTAGCCCGTGCTTTGGCCCCACGTCCCAAGTTTATCTTGGCAGACGAGCCCACCGCCAACCTGGATAGTAAATCCACAGAGAACCTGCTGGATATGATGTTGATGATGAACGAAAAGGAAAACACAACTTTCATATTCTCGACTCACGACGACCGGGTGATGAAAAAAGCACGACGGTTGATCCGACTGGATGATGGAAAGGTGATTGCAGACGAGACGAATTAATTTGAGGTCTGAATGAAACTGTCTCAAAAGATTCTTTTTGTCATATTGAGCTTAGTCGAAATATCCAATCGCCTGTTGAAAGGTACATTTCGAGAGCCTCAATGTGACAAACTTTGGTGGTACTATCCTTTTGAGACAGTTTTGAAATCAATTCTCAAATCAAAAATAGTCAATCATCAATCGTCAATCACCTTACTGGCACTGACGCTTCTTTTTACACCCTCCGCCTATTCCCAGGAAGAAACTTCCCTCCTCGATAACATATCCCTCAACGGCTACATGAAGTACATGAACACAGTGCTGCTGCCGCCTCGTGACTCTGGGCGCATGATCACCGACAACCTCATCCACAATCGCCTCAACTACACCTGGTATCTCAATGAAAATTTCACCTTTAAGACCTCCATGAGAAACAGGATATTTTATGGTGAGCTGACCCGGTTGCTTGGTACTACGTATTCACAAATAGGTGAAGATCCCGGTTTTTTAGACCTCAGCATCCTTTGGGTCGATGATGAAAGCTTTGTGCTCCATACCATCTTTGACAGGATGAACCTGACCTATCAAAAAGACGACTGGGAAGTAATCGTAGGTCGCCAGCGGATCAACTGGGGCATGAACCTAGTCTGGAACCCCAATGACATTTTTAACTCCTACTCCTTCTTCGATTTCGACTATGAAGAAAGACCGGGTACCGATGCTGTTCAGGTCAATTACTTCACAGGGCCTACCTCCTCGGTGAGCGTGGTGTACGAACTGGCTGACAGCTTGAAAGGCAGCTCCTTTGCTGCCAAATACAAATGGAATACGAACAATTATGACCTTCAGCTATTTGGAGGATATCAAAAGGAATATTTTGTCGCTGGCCTCGGCTGGGCTGGCGACATCAAGGGGGCCGGGTTTCGGGGAGAGGGTACCTATTTCATCCCCCAGGATGTGGGCGACTACCAGTTCGTCGGATCCATCGACGCAGACTATACTCTGACCAATGGTATGTTTCTGCATATTTCATACCTGTTCAACTCGATAGGCATCAATGCCAGCGAGGGAGACTATGCGGCCTACTACTTTGACCGAAACCTGTCGGTACAAACGCTCAGCCCTGCCATGCACAATATTTTCGCAGAGACTTCCGGAGCCTTCACACCGATCCTCACCGGATCTATCGCCGGGATGGTCAATCCCTCGGATGGTTCGTGGTTTATTGGGCCGGGTGTGACCTGGTCGGTCGCGGAGAATTTCGACCTGCTGACCTTTGCGCAGTTATTCAGAGGTGATCCTCGCACGCTCTACGGTGATGGTGGCTCGATCCTGTTTTTGAGGTTTAAGTATAGTTTTTAGAAAGGGCTATTATCGGGTAGATTTGGAAGCAGCACAAATTGGATGTAGTGTAAAACAATTGCTGGACTTCTATGATATTCAACAGAATCAAAATCACTATTTTAGTCTCACTTAGTTTAGTTTTTCTATTACCCACTCTATCAAACTCTGAGTCTTATTATCGAAAAGCGAAACAGCATCCCCAAATCAAAATCATTGGTATTTACACGAATGAACAAAGTTCTGATGGAGAACATTCATTCGGATATACCCTTCATCTATATTCATATAAACAATCACATATAGGTTGGCTTACACTAAACGAAGGCTTGATTGGAAGTGGCACACCCAAACCACTTTCAAACATTGTTATAGGAGCCGTAAATGAATTGGAGTTTAGAGCCGATTATGGCAGTACTGAAGTTTTTTTTAATGGCATCCTAAAGTCCAATTCTGTAGAAGGTAATTTCTTTTGGTCCAATGGAATTACGGATACACTTCAAGTCCTGAGGCGTTGTTGTCAAGATGGATACGTACATAAGAATTATCAGACAATTGAGGAATTTAATAAAGACTGGAAGAGCTTACAATAAGATCGGACAATTTAGACTGTCCATATTGACAACCGTTTTTTGATTAACTTGTTTCGCATGAAAAATGTGCTGCCACTTTTATTGATTGTTACTGCCGTTTTTATGGGTTGTCAGAAAGACGATGCATGCGGTGCAGAAACAATTCCCGAGTACATAGACCTGGTCATTGTCAATGAGTCAGGGGATAACCTGATCGGTTGGCAAAAACAATTTCATCCCGATACCATCCTTGCCAGAAACCCCGATCATTTGGTAGAAATAACAAACGACTTCTCAACCATCAGACTGTATTATACCTACTACGCCTCTGAAACGACCTTTCCGCTGCACTTGCACAGTTTGAGAGCAGACAGTCTGAACATCACCTATAATACTATCTATGAGGATGAATGCAACGTAATATACGAGCGACCCGGTCAGGTTTTGTACAACTCTGAGTTAGTAGAGTCAGAGAATTCCTATCTCTACACAATTGTTGAGCTGTCATTGTATTTATAAATCTTCCCCTGGCGGTTAAATCGAATTCTGGAAGGCAGAGCCCTCATTTTTCATGAAAAAACAACCCAACTACAACCCCTCCTACGTCTCCGAACTGTTCGACTCCATGTCCTCTACTTACGGCCTTACGAATTATATCTCGTCCTTCGGATTTACCCAGCGATGGAGAAATGCCTGCATGCGGAAAATTGACCCGACAAAAGAGCCCATGGTGATGTATGATTTGATGAGCGGAATGGGAGAGCTCTGGCCTTCGATTATGAATCGGAAACTTAAACTCAAACAGCTCCTGGCGGTAGACATTTCCCCCAGGATGAATGCCCGGGCAAAAAAGAATAAGGACAAAACCGCAGGTCTTGTCACCCTACTGGAGCAGGATATTTTAAACAATCAAATCGAATCCAACTCGGCCGATGTAGTGGTCAGTTCCTTTGGGTTGAAAACTTTCAGTATGGAACAACGTTCACAACTCGCCGTTGAGGTAGGTAGGATACTCAAGCCCGGAGGTTCGTTTTCATTCATAGAGATCTCAGTACCGAAAAATCCAATCCTCAAATTCTTCTACATGTTTTATTTGAAGCAAATCATTCCAACTATCGGATGGCTGTTTCAGGGCAACTCTCAGGATTACCGCATGTTGGGGATATACACCAGTGCTTTTGACAGCTGCGAAGAATTTCATCACATGCTGGCAGACAATGGACTCAACAGCTCCTTCGAAAAGTTGTTTTTTGGATGCGCTACGCTAGTGTACGGGAGGAAAAATGAACTTTATCAAAAGGAACAAACAATAAGAGAACCTACTAAAAATGAATTACGATAAAAACAAATTAGAATTGGAAGAAAACGGGTATTCCATTTTGGCAGACCTCTATACAACCGAAGAAGTCAATCAGATATTAAAATGCATTGAGAAAGCAGAAAAACATGGAGATTCTTTTTCAACTACAAAAGATTTGTTCGCAATTCGACAACTACTCAAAAACATTCCTGATTTGACAGATCTACTTTTCAATGCAAGATTGAATTCACTATTGTCAACTCTATTCGATTCTCAATGCTTTTTAACCAAAGCCATCTATTTTGACAAACCCAGCGAATCAAATTGGTTTGTGCCATATCACCAGGATTTGAGCATTTCCGTGGATAGGAAAGCTGATATAGAGAATTATACCAATTGGACTTTTAAAAGAGGGCAACATGGAGTTCAACCCCCACTTGAAATATTGCAGGATACTATCACGGTTAGAATTCACTTGGATAATACAAACAGAAGCAATGGAGCCTTGAGGGTCATACCTAAATCTCATTTGAAAGGAATTGTTCGAGTAGATTCTTGGGATTACGAAAATGAGAATGAATTGGTGTGTGAAATTGAAAAAGGAGGGGCGATGCTGATGAAACCTCTGACTTTACACGCATCTAGCAGGACGACCAATGGTCAGCAAAGAAGGGTAATACATTTGGAATTTAACAAACACAATCTAAAGGCACCACTAGAATGGCTGGAAGCACAATTGCTTCCGAATTAATACGACAATGAGCCCTCTTCAAAATTGCCTCCAATTGTTTACTTAGGTTTAGGCTGAAACCTTATGCGCTAAACAAAAATGAACACAATTAAAACCTTACTCTCTCTTACCATGATGGCATTCTTATCATCCTCCACGATGGGGCAGGGCTCCCTAGGGATCTTTGACAATCACACAGACATAGGCGACTGCAAGCACCCCGGTCTGGCCTCTTACGATAAGGTGCAGCAGACCTATACCATCAGTGGAGGCGGCACCAACATGTGGGCCGGCCAGGACGAGTTCCACTATCTGTGGACGACCCTGCAGGGTGATTTTATCCTTCGAGCCGAACTGGAGTTTTTGGGTGGAGGGGTAGACCCTCACAGAAAAACCGGCTGGATCGTAAAAAATGACCTGGAAGGAAATACCAAGCATGTAAACGCCTGTACTCATGGCGACGGCCTCACTTCACTACAATACAGAAAATCCACAGGAGGCGAAACCGAGCAGGTAGTATCTGCAGATTCGCTACCCACGGTGATCCAGCTTGAGCGAAAGGGAAGCACTTTCATCATGTCCTCGGCGAAGTTTGGTGAGGAATTTACCTCTGTGCAGCTGGATAGCATGGAAATGGATAAAGAAGTGTACGTCGGACTCTATGTATGCTCCCACAACCCAGATATAGTCGAAACGGTCAAGTTTAGAAATGTGCGGATTGTACAACCCGTAGATGAAGGCTACACCCCCTACCGGGACTACATAGGCAGCAAACTGGAGGTGATGGAAGTAGAGACCGGCCATCGAAAAGTGCTGTTCGAAACGGCTCATTCCATCCAGGCACCCAACTGGACGGTCGATGGAAAGTCTTTGATCTACAACTCCAAGGGAAGGCTTTTCAATTACGAGTTGAAGTCGGGAGAAATCAAACCGATCAACACCGGGTTTGCCATCCGAAACAACAACGACCATGTACTGACTTTCGATGGTACGATGCTGGGCATTAGCCATCACAACTCAGAGGATGACGGCAATTCGACCCTGTACTACCTACCCGCAGAAGGAAGTTCCAATCCGAAGGTTGTGACCAAAAAAGGCAAGGGTGCCTCGTACCTTCACGGCTGGTCGCCGGACAATAAAAAAATGATCTTCACTGCCCACAGAAAGGGTCAATATGACATCTATTCTGTGGAAGTAGAAACTGGAAAAGAAACGCAGCTCACCAAAGAAAAGACCCTGGACGACGGATCAGAATACAGCCCTGACGGCAAGTACATTTTCTTCAACTCCGTCCGAACGGGCACGATGCAGCTCTGGCGGATGGATGCCGATGGCAAGAACCCAAAACAGCTGACCTTCGACGGGTACAACGACTGGTTCCCGCATGTCAGCCCGGATATGAAATGGATCGTCTTTATTTCCTTTCCCAAGGATATCGACCCGAACGACCACCCCTTTTACAAGCATTGTCTTTTGAGGATCATGCCCTATGAAGGAGGTGAACCCAGGGTCATCGGCTACCTCTACGGCGGTCAGGGCACAATCAACGTCCCTAGCTGGTCACCGGACAGCCGGCATATTGCTTTCGTGACGAACAGTAAATAACGAGTTTTTGTTGTGATCACTCCGAACTAGCAGCTTTAATAATTTTAGGCTAGGATAATGTTCAATATTTCACTGTCATGGACTACAGTTCATGACAGTTGTATTATTTCCAATGGATAGATTGCTCTATCAAAAAATGGAAATCATGAACATAACCAAACTTACCTTGCTGTGCTTAATCGCCCTATTAATCACAAGCCCGCTCCTGGCCCAGAATATTGCCACACCCGATGGATATGCGGGTGCTGAAGGAACTACCGGTGGCGGAGATGCCACGCCCATCACCGTGTCTACTGCGGCTGACTTCAAGACTGCCGTGGGCAATAACGACCCTGCAGTAATTGTGGTTGAAGGCCTGCTTTCTGTGGGCAGCGTAAATATTGGATCCAACAAAACCATCATAGGCGCCAACGAATCATCTGGGCTAACAGGAGGTGTCATAGGCGTGACCGGTGACAACTACATTTTCCAAAACCTCATCTTCGGCCCCAGCAGTGCGGATGCCATGGAAATAAGCGGCGCTACCCGGGTGTTTGTGCATAAATGTGAGTTTCATGATAGTTCGGACGAATTGCTTTCAATTGTGCGAGCGGCTGATTTTGTGACGGTATCATGGTGCAAGTTTTATTTTGACAATCCTGACGGCCATTCGTTTGCGCACCTGATCGGCAATAGCGATGACAGAACCACTGACCGGGGCAAGCTGCATGTCACCATGCACCACAACTGGTATGCTGAGGGTATTGTCGAACGAATGCCACGTGTGCGGTTTGGTCATGTCCATATTTACAACAACTACTACAACAGCGTCGGAAACAACTACTGCATCGGTACGGGTGTAGAGTGTCACATACGTGTGGAAAACAGCCATTTTGATAACGTCAATCAGCTTTGGTTCAATTGGAATGGCGTGGAAACCGGTGGCATCCTGGGCTGGGACAATCTGAAGTTGGACAATGCCACATTGCCCACGTACATTGACAATTCCTATCCCGGCTTTGACCTTCCTTATTCATTTGGCCTTGATCCGGTGGAAAGCGTGAAGGACATCGTGACTGCCGGTGCAGGCAACGTGTTTGACTCAAATGATCCAGTGCCTCCAACAGTTGAAATCACTTCTCCTCAGGAAGGCGCAGTTTTTACTTCACCAGGGCCTGTGTCGATCGAAGCCTCTGCCAGCGATAGTGATGGCAGCGTAGTGCTTGTTGAATTGTATGCGAATGACAACCTGATCGCGAGCCTCGACCAGGCACCTTATTCCTTTAGTTGGACAGATATGACGCAGGGAGATTACACGATTCAGGCGGTGGCTACCGATGATGATGGCCTGAAGACCACTTCTCTTAATGTAAATATCGAGGTGACGGGAGGGACACTTAACATACCTGGCGCTAACCTACAAGAGTCATATTCAGTATTTCCCAACCCTGTGGCCAATGATCTAAACGTCAGCCTAAGCGAATCTGCCCAATCAGCGTCCCTACTTATTATCTACAACAATCTTGGTCAGGAAATGCACTCCTCACCCATCCGATCCATGGAGTTTCAGGTCGATATGAGCCGATGGCCAAGAGGTCTCTACTTTGTTTTCTTCAAGAATGAACTCGGGGAGAGTGTGGTGCGGAAAGTGGTGAAGGAGTAATTACATTTGGACTCAATCTCACCAGATAACATTCTGAACTTATGAAAAACTTGTTGTGGATACTGTCTCTGCTTGTAGTGACTAGCTGTGTTTCAAACCGATATGCCCTTTCCGATGAAGGCGCGGACAAAAAGTATTTGATCCAATTCATCAAGGATTCTAAAAAAGAAGGGAAAGTGACGAATAAGCCTTTAATTGTCCTGGATGGCATCACCTACGACTATGAGTCCTTAAAGGAAAGAAAACTGCCAGTGAAAAAAGTCGAAATTGACAATATGGTGTGCTTACCCAAAGACGAAGAAGGGGCTACAAATATCTATGGTGACCTGGGCGAGGATGGGGTCGTGCTAATAATGTCCAAGCAAGCTCAATATAGAGTAGAAGAACGATCCACCAAAAGCATATCGGACAGTAGGGTACTTTTTCTCATTGATGGAAAAGAGGCGACCCAATCAGAAATCGAAGCGTTAAATCCAAATGATATAGAATCCATTGATGTGATCAAATCGAAAGAAAGCGTAAGCATATACACCAGTGAAGACTATGATGGGGTGGTTATCATTCACCTTAAAGGGAAGGACTAATTCTATTCGACCAATTCCGCTTTTTTCTTCCTGACGTTCTCTCCTTCGCTTAAACTTCCTCACAATCAACTGCGTCGCCAAAATTGACATAGCTCCAGATCCAGTTGGAAACGCCTTTGCTTTCGTCAAAGAAACCCTACCACTTCGGATGGCTATGCAATGACAATTGAATCACTAGGATAAACTGTTCAGGGAATTGCAATAATGTCCATTTTAATCTGCCGGGATCATTATCAGCGGGCAGCAGAACATATGTTATAATCATTAGAACAGCAGTTATAATATATGCAAACGCCTCATAGGTAGAGCAAAGGCCAACAACAGTACCTTTAAGCATTGCATATTCAGGCAAGAATGATACGAAAGACACACATTTCGTCAATGCTGATCATAGTATTAGGTACAGCATGTACCGTACCCTATGACTTTAATCCCAACTCATATGAAGAAGTGCTGGTCATAGAGGGCCAACTTACGAATCAAACCAAATCGCATAAAGTTAGGTTAAGTTATTCGTATAGGATTGGAGCCGACAGCACTCGCACCATCAATGACGCCCATGTTTATTTTGAAGAATTGGACGGAGGTCATGTTCAACTAGAATCCATTGGGAATGGAGAATATCTGACTCAAGATAGTTTTCAGGGAAACAATGGTTCCTCCTACCGTTTAGTCGTCAAACTCGCAGACGATTCACAGTTTGAATCTGACTTTATAACCCTAACAGACAGCCCAAAAATCGACAGCATCTATGGTCATTATGCAACGCTGGCATTTAGTGATCAATCACATAATGATGGCGGAATCCAATTCTTTCTGGATACTCATGATGAAAACAATGTTGCCCGCTTTTTTAGGTATGAATATGATGAAACCTGGCTTGTCAAAGCTCCATTTCCATCCCAATACGATGTGGACACGGCAACTCATATTGATTGGGATCCTGTGACAACCCAGCTGGTCGAAAAGAAAGATACATTTGTAGTACAAAGAGATCGGTTGCTTGGAACCTGCTACGAATACAACCAATCCCAAGAGCTCAATATTGGTACCTCTGCAGGCAATTCTATCAACACGCTCATAGAGCACCCAATAACATTCGTCAGTCAAACCAGCCCAAAGTTGAGGTCACGATATTCTATTTTGGTCAGACAGTACGCAATTTCTGAAGACGCCTTTTTCTATTATCGAAAAATTAAAGAAAATAATGAATCAGGTGGAACCTTATTCGACTCACAAACAGGCACGGTCAACGGAAATATTCGCAACTCAAAAGATCCAAATCAAACAGTTCTAGGGTTTTTCGAAGTATCCGGTTTTGCAGAAAAAAGAGGGTTTTTTAATCCCAATGAGTTTGAGGATCCATTTGTTCCGCCAGAATACCGTTACAGCTGCACTTACGGAGGTGCTATTTTATTAGAAACTGACAGTGCTGCTCGTTTCGTTTTTGAGCAATACGAGCGAAGACAGATATTCGGGATCAATACCGGAGGAGGGCCAATCGAACAAGGTACAGCTATTATCCTCAATACGTACTGTACAAGTTGCTATCAATTCGCAGATACAGTTAAGCCTGCTTATTGGACGGATTTTTAAAAGCTCCATGCTTTGGAGGTATGGGCTCAATAAGGGTAAATCATTACCAGGGTAGCGAATTCAAATCAACGGATTACCCAAGCACCGTTTCTTTTTCTTCTAAATTGGCCTTTTCCTTCCTATTATATTTTCTCACGATCAGCCTGGTACCCCGGTCAAAATTGATGTAGCTCCAGATCCAGTTGACAAACACGACCAGGCGACTTCTAAAGTCTACCAACAGCATCAGGTGAACCAATAACCAGGTCATCCAGGCAAACCAACCCTTAAAGCGGACCTTGCCCAAATCAACCACCGCACGGTTGCGGCCTACGGTAGCCATGGTTCCTTTGTCGATGTACTCGAAGGGCTTGACTTTATCTCCTCGGACACTCTTCTTGATCGATTTGGCGAGGTACTCACCCTGCTGTTGTGCCACAGATGCCAGCATGGGTAATCCCGCCGGAAACGCTTTCGTTTTCATCAAGGAAACGTCTCCAATGGCAAAAACATTTTCAAGGCCTTTCACCTGACCCAATGAATCTACCACAATACGATTATGTTCCAAATGCTCGGGCAAAATACCGTTCGGAATGTTGCCGGTAACCCCAGCCGCCCAGATCAGGGTTTTAGACAGGAACACCTCTTTAGAGGTGGTAACGGTTTTTCCGTCATAGTCTCTTACCAGGGTATTGGTCCACACATTCACCTCCATATCCCGTAGGTACTTTTCGGCATTTTTGGAAGCGTCGGAGCTCATAGCCCCCAACAACTTAGGGCCTGCCTCGATCAGGTGGATCTGCATGCGACGAATGTCCAAATCGGGGTAGTCCTTAGGCAGGACGTGGTGCTTCAACTCTGACAATGCGCCAGCAAGCTCCACACCTGTGGGCCCACCCCCTACAATCATAAAGTTCATGTAGCTGTCCTTTTCTTCCTCCTCGTTTTGGGTCAGGGCCTTTTCGAAGTTTTGTAGAATTAAGCTCCGCAAATTCAGCGATTCGGTCAGGCTTTTCATCGGCATGGAATAATGCTCAATGTTTTTGTTGCCGAAATAGTTGGTTTTAGCCCCTGTCGCAATCACCAAGTAGTCATATCGGATCTCGCCAATGGTAGTATAGACCTTTTGCAGACCAAAATCGATATGCTCAACTTTGGTCATTCGAATGTGCGTCCTTTTTTTCTTTTTGAGCGTCTTGCGCAAAGGATAGGCAATTGAGTCCGGCTCCAACCCTGCGGTTGCCACCTGGTACATCAGCGGCTGAAAGGTGTGGTAATTGTTTTCGTCCAGAAGGACGGTTTGGATGTCGTTAGAACTGAGGTTCCGGGCCATCTTGAGTCCGGCAAAACCTCCACCGATGATCACTACTCTGGGAATGTCCAGCGTTGGGACATTCAACGTGTTGTTTGATGCTATTTGATTGGGCATTGTGGCAATAAATTACTCTGCAAATATAGACGAATTGCAGGCTATCATGTTTGCGAAATCGCAGATCATTTCCAGTGTTTTCAGCCAATTGACATTAGATTTGAAAGAGGTATTGACACTTGACCTTTTCCTAATGGAAGCACTTGAAATCTTCTTGCTTGTCCTGTCCTATACACTGCTTATCGTTGCAATATTCCTGCAATTGATTTGCTACGGTCGAAACATCGAGGCACTCGAAACGATCTACTTCACAGGGTCGTTGCTGTTCTTGATCGTTGCCCTGACGATGCAGCATTTTTTTGAGGCGTTTCAGTCAGCAGAAAGCACCAATTTCGTTATCCAAATAGCCATAGTACTTGTGGCATTGACCACTCCACTCAATATTTTCACCGAGAGGAAGCACAACCTGAATCCCTTGGTCAGAAAAGGATTAATGAGCTTTTCTGTTTTCCTTGGACTTGCGGTGATCCTAGCTCAATTATTAAATTTCTTACACATCACCCAATACGTGGTGGCTACCTTTCTTGGAGGATCAGTGGTCTTTTCCATGGTGCTGATCAGGATGACCAAGCCCGCCTCCCGGATAGCACATCGGGAAAAGGTAGAAAGAATGATGGCCATCGGCATGATCGTATTTGTACCCCTTTCCTTGTGGGCCAATTATGCATCCGAAGTAAGGGGCATTGAAACCAAAGTGGGCTTCACGCTGCCCTTGGTATTTATAGTCCTCTCGGTAAGCAAAATCTGGGACGACATCCAGCGCCTTTCGCTATTTAAACCTGAGAACACGATCAAGGATCAAAATCTTCAAAACTATGCGCTAAGCAAGCGTGAGCAAGAGGTCGCCGAATTGCTCATGAAAGGAAAAACCTACAACGTGATCTCAGAAGAGCTCTTCATCTCCGTGCCCACCGTCAAAACCCATGTGACCAATATCTATGGAAAGTGCAAGGTCAAAAACAGGGCGGAACTGATTTCGGTGTTGACGGGGTAGGGTTGTTCATTTCTGATATTTAATTGTAGTTACAAACTACAATTAGTGCTGGGTAACCGAAAATGTTTGGATTCCTATTCATAGAATGAAAAAAGTCACTTGGTGTAGTTTGCAACTACACCTCCATATATCTACTCATTCTATGTCACTCGGCTAAAATCTACTGTTGAGGGTAGAGTGAAGCTGGTTTTGAGAAATTAAGTTTAACTTGGTTAAATATTGACTGTATCTGAAAAGGGCCTTTTATGTTCAGAAATATTTTCAGGAAATACAATTATCAAATACTTTTCTTTGGAATAATTACATGGTACGCAGGATTTATTTATCAGATTAATTCCTCATTCATGCTAATTAGGCCACTCCTAACAATTGTTGCTCTTACATATGTGAGTGCTACTGTTATTAGATACCTTGAAAAACGCAATCAGCGCAGACTCGGCACAAAATCAATTGGCAACTCTATTGAAAAAGAGTCATATCAGTTAAGTGGATTATTTACCTGGCAAGTAAATTTGTTTATCATAGGCAATGCTTTTTTTATGTCATTGATGACTTTCGTTTTTGTAAAAAGTTTTGTCTTAGATATTATCAATACGCTTTCTCGGTGATCAATATTTAAGTGTAGTTGCAAACTACACTTAGTACTTAGAGGTAATTATGCTAAACAACTCAAGAGCGGCACTAAATTCCATATACCATGAGTATGGAATAAAAAAGATCACTTGGTGTAGTTTGTAACTACACCTCCATATATCTAATCATTCTATGTCACCCATCTAAAATCTACTATTTTTAGGCATGGGTGATGCGTATCAAATCAAAGATCAATTCGGATTGTATTTTCTTACTTTTCAAGTTGTAGGTTGGGCAGACATCTTTAGCCGAAAGGTTTATCGTGATATCTTAATTGATAATTTGGCTTATTGCCGAAAGGAAAAATCACTTGAGCTATTTGCCTATGTCGTCATGACGAACCATATGCATTTGATCGTGAGGAGCAAGAATGGCACCCTGTCTGATTGGGTGAGGGATTATAAAAAATTCACATCCAAAAAGATTCTTAACGAGGTGGCCTCCAATAAACAAGAAAGCCGTCGAGACTGGCTGGAAATGATCTTTAAGTATCATGCTAAATACAACAAGCGAAGTGGCGATATTCAGTTTTGGACACATGACAATCATGCCGTAGAGCTAACTAGCAATGAGATGATTAATAGTCGTGTTGACTACATACATCAGAACCCTGTAAAGGCTGCATGGGTGGAATTGCCGGAAGACTATCTGTACAGCAGTGCCAGAAACTATGCAGGGAGGGCTTCATTAATAGAAATAGATATGATATGAGGGTGTAGTTACAAACTACACCTAGTGCAGGTTGCACTTGTCCGTGTATAGCAAAAAACTACAGCAAGCGCAGGATATTTAAGTGTAGTTGCAAACTACACTTAGTAATTAGAAGCGATTGTGCTAAGCATCCTCTACAACTGCACCATCAATTCTTCTCCACTATATTCCACCATCTTGTCCGGTGAGTCAGAAGTCGGGATACCATTACCCTGACCGGGAGAAACCAGGATCAGCTTGAATTTTCTTGAAGCCAACATTCCCTTAAAGCTTCCTTTACGTTTACCGATCTTCAAGGTGTTCTGTGCATCGTCCCAATCGAACGAAATGTTGCTGAACGCACCGTTTTCGTAGTTGTAGTTGTCGTCTTCGTCCTCGTACAAAGAGAATGACCCATCGGCTCCTTTGTAAATCCTAACCTCCAGCTCAGAGTAGTCTTTTTCTGCGGCATATTGCACGAACGGGCCCATAGGCAGGATTGAGCCGGCCTTCAGATAAATCGGAATTTTATCAATCGGCGCATCTGCGACTATTGTTTGGCCTCCATCAAGGGATTCTCCTGTCCAGAAGTCAACCCATTTTGTACCCTCAGGCAAGTACACGTTTCGTGTTTTTTCTTTTCTGACCGGTTCTTTTTCCAGGTCAAACATATCCGGGGTTTTCCAATATAGCTCGACCCTAAAGGCGCCAGGCCCTCCGTTGGTTTTTTTCACTTCCAGGTCATATTCCCGGTAAGCCTCCAAATCCAAAATTTCTGTATAGGACTCTGTGCTGCTGTAGACATACTCCAGCTTCTTGCCATCGAGAAATATATCACTTGAACCAAAGCATTTGATATGCAGTTGGTACTTCCCGGAATGAGTTGGAACAAGTTTACCTTTCCAATGAATAGACAAAGTGGAATCCGTGACATAATCCGGCCTACCGGTACTGTAGTAGCTAAGGTCAATATTAGGCTCGACCGTATCAAGGCCCAATTGACTAAACTCAACATCTTTGTAATACTTGACATTGATCCCGGGCTTTCCATCGACAGTTTTGAAATGCTCGGGTGCAATTACAATCGACTTTTCCGGTTCTCGGTGATACATATACTCTGTCACCGGACAAACCATCATCGACGGACCAAACATGAACTGATCATCGATATTGTAAGTCTTTTTATCCTCGGGAAACTCCATGGCCAACCCTCGGGTAATGGAGGCATCTTTTTGTGTGACGCTCCCAGCCAATGTGTAGATGTATGGCATCAGCCGGTATCTCAGGTTGTCGAATTTGATAAGCGATGGAGTGAAGTTTCCAAATCGCCAGATCTCCCTTGAGATATCCGACCCATGCGAACGAAAAATAGGACAGAACGCCCCGTATTGAAACATCCTGGTATACAGTTCCTGATAGGCCGGGTCTTCCACTCCTTTGGTGTAAACGCCTCCATAGCCTCCCAGGAAAAACGCTCCTATATCAAACGTCCAATAAGGAATACCCGACATGCTATGGTTCACCCCAGCGATGATCTGGTCTTTGTAGATCTCCCATGATGCGCCAATATCCCCACTCCAGGTGGTAGCTCCTGCACGTTGCTGCCCAGCAAATGTGGATCGGGTCAATATATAGGCTCGTTGGTCATTGTTCGTTTTTCTCTGGTTTTTATAGACAGATTCAGTGGACAACAGTGTGTAGGTGTTTAGATATCGAGCAAAGCTACCCAATTGGTTATCAGCCACTCGCTTCATCTCATACTCAGTAGCGCCTTTGCTCAGGGCATTGATGATATCGGGTTCGGTGGAATCCATCCACCAGCCGTCTATGCCCTTGGAGTACAAGCCTTTATTGATGTATTTCCAGAATAATTGGTTGGCCTCGGGATTGTAGGTATCGAAGTATTTGAATCCGGCCCAACCCACAGGAGGATAAAGAAAGCCTCGCTTCTCCATGTCCTGGTACACCTTTGTATTTGGTCCAAAAGAGCACCAGATCGAGATCATGACATGAAAATTCTGATCATGCAAGATGTCTATCATTTCAGCTGGCTCGGGGAATTTTGTATCATCGAAGTACAGCTGGTTCCAGTTTTCGGATCCTTTCCAATAGTCCCAGTCCTGGATCATGTTGTCGATTGGAATATTTCGCTTTCTGTACTCGGCAGCTATGCTCAGGAGTTCGTCCCTGTCCTCATAGTGCTCTTTGCTCTGCCAGTACCCAAAAGCCCACTTACCGTACATCGGTGCCTTGCCAGTCAGCTCGCGATACCCGGCGATTACTTCGTCCATATCCTCACCTGCAATGAAATGGTACTCCACATTATCAGCCACCTCTGACCAGAACGAAGCTCCGGATTTCCTATCTTCAAAAACCGTCTTCGAATAGTTGTCCCAAAGGATGCCGTAATTGTTGGTGGAGATCAGGAAGGGATTCACCGCATCCGTGTTGGACTGTACAAGGGTTGTTTTGCTGTTTCTGTAGTTCATCTGGCTCTCCTGGTGCTGGCCGAGTCCGTAGAGACCTTCACCCTCGGTAAGCTCAAATTCCTGCTTGATGCTAAATGCCTTTTCACTGCCTAGTTCGTAAGATTTGAACTCAGTAAGGCCTTTTTCTTTAAGAATGACAGTACCATCAGGTTTGGTATAGGTGATCAAGCCCTCATCTTTTGTAATAATCACCACAAGCTCCTGGGTAGATATGGCCGTGTAGTCCGGCTCTTCGTCAATGATCATCGAAATCTCGGGCAGCTCAGTCTGCGTGACAACAAGGCTCGTATTCCTGGGTTCAGTATCCGTAAGCCACTTGGTCACCTTTACCCTGTCTTCTGCATAAAACTCCACCTTGACGTTGAGTTGGGAGGTGGTGAGCAGGTAGTCATTTTCATGTAGCAGCATTTCCTTTGAGGTCTGATGACATTCCGTCAAAAAGATCACCGCACACAGGCAAATGGGCAAGTAGAGGTACTTTTTCATAAGAGGTAGAGTTATCTATTTCAAACTTACATTATTCCTCAAAAAAAGAATTCATCAACCTACCAAATTAGCATAGGATGAAAACATCTTGTGCCCTAAGGGAGAGTCTGAAACTACCTCAACTCCATCTCAAAAACCACTGCTTTCTCATCGGGGGTCGTTGAAGGTGAATTGAAAACAATGCCCTTCGATCCTTGTTTGAATTGGATTGGCTCCTCTGATCCTAGCATGCGTATTTGCTTCACCTTTACTTTTTCGCCCGCCTCACCCTTAGCAAAAGATTTTAGCATCACTTCCTGATTCCCTCCTGGCCAACCCATCAGGATCACATAGAGTTTGGAGCCGTCCTTACTTTGGGTGAACCGCACATTTTCATGCGTGTAAGGAGACCGAGTATCACGACTGCCCATACGGACATAAGGGCCTTCACCAAATACTGCCCACGGCCTTGTAGCGTATATTCCTTCTCCGTTGATATCAAACCATGCCCCGATTTCTTCCAGAACTTCTATGGTTTCATCATCCAGCGTTCCGTCCGCTTTTGGTGGCACATTGAACAGGTAATTGCCATTCTTGGAGACCACATCGATCATTTTGTCGATCACAGCATTCGCATCCTTGTACTCAGCTGTTTTATTGTAGCCCCAAGGCCCGATCGTATCGTCCGTTTGCCAGGGTTCATCCCTGATGTATTTGCTTTTGCCCCGTTCTATGTCCAAGGTAGCCACCCTCTCAAAATATGGAGCGCGTTTCGGTCCTTTGTCACTTTTGTGGGTAATCACCCCTTCTTGCCGCCCGTCATGCCACTCTTGATTGAGATTGTAGTACCAGGCAAAGAAGTCAAAACCGGTTTGCCCCTTGTCCTCGCCAGCAAATGGGACGGCCGAATCCAGGTAGATAAAATCCGGCTGATAGTTTTCCGTGAGGTCTTTCATCCGCAGCAACCAGTACTGTCGCCACATGAGCGGTGGATTTTCTGTATCCGCGCGGTTGTCATCTCCATAGGGAATGTGGTACAGATCCTGGTAGGTTGAGTCATTACCATCGTATGGAATTCCTTTATACGCACCTGTGGTATCGCTTCTGTGACTGGTCTGCATCCAGGAGATGGATCGAGCCATGTGGGTGGTCACACCGAACCGCAATCCGTACTTTTCTGCGGATGCCTTCATCATACCCAACAGGTCTTTCTTGGGACCCATGTTGACGGAGTTGTACGGGGTATATTTCGAATCCCACAATTCAAACCCATCATGATGTACAGCACATGGGGTAAAATATTTCGCTCCTGCCTTTTTGAATAACTCCAACCAGGCGTCAGAATCAAATTTCTCAGCCTTCCACATGGGGATGAAGTCCTTGTAACCAAACTCGCTCGGATGGCCGTAGTTTTCCCTGTGGTACTTGTAGACCTTATGCCCTTCCATATACATTTCTCGTGCGTACCACTCGCCGTACTCCGCCACAGAGTACACACCCCAGTGGACGTATATCCCAAACTTGGCATCACGAAACCACTCCGGGCACTCATACTGTTGAAGGGATTCCAGGTTGGGTTCGAATTGCTGGGCTCTGAGACTAAAAAAAGCAGTAGAGAAGACGAGGAAAGTTAAGGTTCTTAATATTGAAAGGTTCATTGGAAATAGGAAGTTAATAATCAAGAGCAAGCTTACACAAAGGCATACAATTCTCTATCCTAGTTTGTCCTGAAAGACAATGTATAATACCCCGACAACAGAAAATGCACGAAATAAATACATAGTAGTACCTGACTCACCACCTGCTTCCTTTTATTTGTGTTACTTGTTAGTTGCACACCAAAAAAGACAGAGCTGCAAATGACGACTCAGGAGTTTAGAAAGCAAATTGGAAAATATCTCGGAACTAAGATTCGTGAATTCGCATTTAAAGGCTCTGGATTCAATTATATAATGGACTCTGAAAGTTTCGTTTTTACAATTGGCTTGCAAGCAAATAGATATGGTGGAAGTTTTTGTGTTGAGTTAGGAGTTCACCCGAAAAAAATAACAAACAACGGATTTGAGGATTTAGATTTTAATAAGCTCAAGTATTATAACTGTGAATTTAGGACAAGATTAGCAAAAGAAGGTAAAGGTGATAAGTGGTGGAATTATACTGATTCAGAATCGAAGAACTTTGAAATCATAGATGATGTAATTCTTTATATTTCAAAGTTTGCTTTACCAATAATAAACGGATTCAAAAATGATACTGGGTTATTGGAAAAGGTTAAAATATCTGACGTAAAGAATAGATTTATACCGATACCAGACTTTAAAGGAGGATTAACACCTATGACAACTGATATCAGATTGGCTTGGGCTTTGGCAGTGATTAATGAAAAATCTAATCCTAAAAAATCATTGGAATTTGCTAAATACGCATTGAAGCATGACAAATCTCCAAGTACATTTTTTGGCACAAAGGATTTGAAAAGGATAATTGAATTTTATCAGGACAGTTTCGAGAAAGGTGTGCCGGTAAAAGAAATGGACAATGACAAACCAAGTTTTTGGACAAAGATTACAGATAGATTTAAGAAATAGATTAATTACGGTGTACCACAATGTATATACAAAATAGGTTAGATAGTAGTAAATTCAACGGCTGTAGACCACTTCAACATTGTAACGGTTTGACCGCAATAGCCCAATTTGCATATACTCACCTCAGCACAAACCCTTTAAGACCTCTATCATGAACAAGCCCTATAGTTACCTCCTGATTCTTGCTGTTTTTTCCCTGCTTTCGTGCAAAACAGAAATCCCAGACTACCGTCAATCCATCGACTTATCCGGTGAATGGAAGTTTGCCCTTGATACGGGCAAGATCGGTGAATCAGAAAAGTGGTTTGAAAAAGAGCTGGCGGATGTGGTACAGTTGCCAGGCACAACCGACGAAAACCAAAAAGGCTATTTTAATGCTGACAGCTCTACTCTACACCTCCATCGAAGATACAAATACGAAGGTATGGCCTGGTATCAAAAAGCTGTTCAGGTTCCTGAAAACATGGCTGACAAGTACATAGAGCTGTTTTTCGAAAGGTCACGGTTTTCAAAGGTTTGGGTGGACGGAAAATACATCGGTGATTCAAAATTGCTGCAAAGTCCGCAGAAGTATGATGTAAGCGAGTACATGACGCCTGGATCACACGTCATCACTGTCATGGTCAACAATGATTTGAAGCTTACGCCCTATGGCAATGTCCACATCTATTCGGACGATACGCAGACCAACTGGAACGGAATCCTCGGGAAAATGCAGTTGGAGGCATCCGCCAAAACCCGAATCACCAACCTGCAGGTCTATCCCGATATTGTAAATCAAAAAATAGATCTCTCGCTGGAAATGAATAATCCATCGGCTCTGAATGAAGTCGAGATCACCCTATTCATAGAGAAAA
Source organism: Reichenbachiella sp. (assembly GCA_965222305.1). Classification (GTDB taxonomy): domain Bacteria; phylum Bacteroidota; class Bacteroidia; order Cytophagales; family Cyclobacteriaceae; genus Reichenbachiella. Next base: position 4,365,896 of record OZ244943.1, on the reverse strand, counting down.
CCCTCAATGGCCAAACCACCCAGCTTAAGGAATCAAAGAGTACCCAAAAGGTACTCAACAAACTAGAGTTGACTTATGAATTGGGCAATGAATCCAGCCTTTGGGATGAGTACGAACAACCTCTCTACAATCTCACGGCCGTGATTTCAAGTGGTGACATCAAGGATTCCAAGACAGTTCTGTTCGGAATGCGCTCATTCGAAGTGAATGGAAAGCAGTTTTCCATCAATGGACGCAAAACCTTCCTTCGCGGAAAGCATGAGGCGGCAGTTTTCCCATTGACAGGCTACCCTCCCATGGAAGTAGACGAGTGGCGCCGGGTCTATCAAATCGCCAAATCCTACGGCATCAACCACTACAGATTTCACTCCTATTGTCCTCCTGAGTCTGCATTCACCGCTGCGGATATAGAGGGTATTTACCTGGAAGCCGAGCTACCCTTTTGGGGAGGGCTGGATTCTGACACTACCGCTATGACACTGCGTGATGAAGGCTTTGCGATGCTGGATGCTTATGCGAACCATCCCTCATTTGTGATGTTTTCGCATGGCAATGAACTGTGGAGTGGACATGACCGAGCAGAAGCCAATATGGCTGCACTCAAAGCCTATGACGGTCGCCCCCTGTACTCATTTGGCAGTAACAACACCATCGGCTATATCCAGCCCAGCGAGAGTTCGGAGTTTTTCGTAGGGGCCAGGGTCCCGGAAAATGGACATATTCTCCTCGGGCATACGCGGCTGACCCATGCCTTTGCCGATGTAGATGAGGGTGCCACACTCAATTCTCAGACGCCCTCTACCATGTTCAACTTTGACTATGCGGTAGAGCATATGGCTGTACCGATTATAAGCCATGAGATAGGGCAATACCAGATCTACCCAAACTACGACGAGATCGACAAATACACCGGGGTACTACAAGCCAGAAACCTGGAAATATTTAGGGACCGGCTGGAAAAAACCGGCATGAGCGATATGGACAGCATCTTCCAAAAGGCCTCGGGTGCCTGGTCTGCGCTTTGCTATAAGGCCGAGATGGAAGCGGCCATCGGCACGAAAGACTTTGGCGGATTCCAGTTGCTGGATCTACAGGACTTTCCCGGCCAGGGCACTGCCCTCGTAGGGGTTTTGGATGCTTTTATGGATAGCAAAGAGGTAGTTTCACCAGGAGTATGGAGGCAATCTTGTAACGACGTAGTGGTACTCCTCGAGATGCCTAAATATGTCTGGGCCAAATCTGAGAAATTCCAGGGCAACATCAAAGTGGCGAACTACTCTAACCAAAGCCTGGAGGCTGACCTGACCTGGCAAGTGAAAAAAGAAAATGGCGATGTAATAGCAGAAGGTGTATTTGAAAAAGCCAATATCCCCAACGAAGGTCTGGTAAATATCGGTGCTACTCCCTTTGATTTCGCTGCATTGACTGAGCCTACCCGGCTAAATATTGAATTGGCCATTGCCGGAACTAGTTACAGCAATTCCTACCCTATTTGGGTGTATCCTGAACTCGAGGAAATCGAAAATAATGATGAAATACTGGTGACGAAAAAATTGGATCAATCCGCACTGTCTCAGCTCAATCAGGGAGGCAAGGTGCTATTTTTTCCTAAATCTGAGGACGTTGCTGATAATAGTGTGCCCGGTCTCTTCCCCCCGGACTTCTGGAACTACGGCATGTTCAAGAAAATCAGCGGATGGAACGACAAGCCCGTCTCGCCCGGGACACTTGGGCTATTGACCAACCCTGAGCATCCAATTTTTGAATCGTTCCCGACGGATTTTCATACTAATTCTCAGTGGTTCTCAATCATCAAGGCGAGTAACCCATTGATCTTGAATGAAACTGATAGGGGCTACATGCCCATAGTGCAGGTAGTCGACAATCTGGAACGAAATCACAAATTAGGATTGATTTTCGAGTTTAAAGTGGGAGATGGGAAACTGCTGGTATGTATGGCCGACCTTCCGGGAATCCAGGACAAGCCCGAAGCGGCCAACCTGTACCAAAGCATGGTCAACTATATGAATTCCAATCAATTTGACCCAGCGTATGCAGTAACCGAAACAGAGTTGAAATCGTTTCTTTCAACCAAGTAATCTAAAGACTACAAAGCTTCAAATTCTCTGTAGTTTTTAGTTTTTACTTCACAGGGTTAATTAACTGGATACCTCTATTGCAAGCAAGAGCTAAGTACCTTTTACTAGCCACCTGCCTCTTTTTATTTCCGCATTTGGGCCTGACCCAGGAAAGACTGAAAATTGAGCGACTGACCGGGCCCATCAGTTTTGACGGGATCGTAGAGGACGAAGAATGGTCATCAGCGGATACCATCTCTCTGACTCAGCACCGCCCAATATATGGTGCTCTTCCTACTGAGCGGACAGATGTTTTCATCGGGCATGATGACAAATACTTCTACCTGGCAGGCAGAATGTACCATAGCGACATGTCCAACCTACAGGCCACTTCACTCAGGCGGGATGCTATGGAGGCGAGTTCGGAGTATTTTGGGCTGCTGTTGGATTCATTCAACGACAAGGAAAACGCTCTGGCTTTTTTTACCACTCCTGTGGGCCTCCGCTTTGACGCTTCCATTTTCAACGACGCGCAGGGCGGTTTTCCCATCAACACGAGTTGGAACACATTTTGGGATGTAAAAACACGAAAAACAGACACGGGGTGGGAAGCAGAAATGAGAATTCCTTTCTCCAGCCTGCGCTTTCAGGAAACTGAAGGGCAGGTCTATATGGGAATGACCATTTGGCGCTATATGCCGGGTAAAAATGAAATAGCTTCCTTTCCGGCTGTAGCCAACAACCTGGGACAATGGAGCGTATGGAAACCCTCGAGGGCGAGAGACATTTACTTCGAGAAGCTCAAACCTAGAAAGCCAGTCTACATTGCCCCGTATGTGCTGGGCGGATACCAGACCAGCAATCAGCTAAACGATGCGGAGACTGCCTACGAGCATGCTGAAGAACCGTTGACTGAAGTGGGGTTGGATGTGAAGTACAGCCTCACCACCAACCTCACCATGGACGTGACCATTAATCCGGATTTTGCACAGGTAGAAGCCGATGACCAGCAGGTAAATCTTTCACGTTTCAATCTCTTCTTCCCGGAAAAGCGCTTGTTCTTCCAGGAGCGATCCAGTGTATTCGATTTTAGGTTTGGCGGGCCCGACAGGCTCTTTTACTCTCGGAGGATCGGCCTGGACGAAGAGGTAGGTCAGGTGAAAATCTACGGAGGTGTACGGCTCGTGGGCCGAATGGGCAAGTGGGATATGGGATTCCTCGACATGCAGACCGAGGCGGTAGATACCGTGCCCTCTACGAATTATGGGGTATTCCGTGCCAGACGACAGGTCTTCAATCAATTTTCCTACGTGGGCGGCATGGTGGCCAACAAGCTGGACGTCAACAGAAGAACTCATACTTCGGTAGGATTGGATGGTGTATTTAGAATCTCCGAGGACGATTACATCGAGTTGAGCATGGCACAAACCTATGACAGCACCACGACAGCCGGGGCATTTTCTCATGAAAACGGGAGGGTGAGGCTAAGCTTCCAGAGAAGAAGAATCGAAGGATTTAGATACCATTTTGTCGGCCATCATTCCGGGGCAGAATTCAACCCCGAGATGGGCTTTCAGCGGCGTGAAAATTTTTATCAATTCTTTGGGCGTGTAGGCTGGGGCTGGGTGCCCGGAGAAAACAAATGGCTACTCAATCACATGGTCGATCTGATGAGCTACAACGTCTGGAAATACGGCACCCATGATATCGAGTCTGCTTCGCTAGGCATGCGTTATCGATGGCAGTCCAAAACCCAACATGGAGGTTTCGTCAATGTAAGCCGGCAACAGGAAAACCTCACAGAGGACTTTGAACTCGGGGATGTTTTGATCACTCCGGGGCTTTATACGTTCCCTGTCCTGAGGTTTGGGTACAACACACCCAATACCAACTTACTGAGTGTCGAATCTGAATTTGCTCTTGGAGAGTTCTACGACGGAAACCAAGTGATAGCCCGGCTGTCACCCAACTGGAAAGTCTCGGCCAATCTGGATTTGGGCATTCAATACTCCTACAATCGTGTGAAGATACCGGAACGAAATGAGGAGTTCATAGCGCACCTGGCGCGGCTCAGAGCCAACTATAGCTTCGACACCAAGCTCTCACTAGCGGCCTTTGTCCAGCACAACAGCGGCAGCCATTTTTCTTTTGGCAACATCCGGCTGAGATACAATCCCCGTGAAGGAAACGACCTGTACATTGTCTGGAATGCAGGCATCAATGATGATCTCTATAGAGAAACCCCGATCAGGCCCCAATGGGACAGCAATACAATCGTGGTGAAGTACACTTATACTTTTGTGGCGGGGGGGTAATCACACATACTCCGACAGTTCCAGCCAACGCAGTTCCTTTTCGTCCAGGTCATTTTGGACTTGCTCGATTTCCTGTGACCAGGCGGTGAGCTTTTCATGGTCGGTCTCGCCGGAGTTTAGCAAGCTTTCGAGCTCCGCTTTTTGAGCGGTGAGTTTTTCTATCTCTCCTTCCAGGTTTTTGAATTCCCTCTGCTCGTTGTAGCTGAGCTTTTTCTTTTCACTATCCCTGGATTTGGTTGACTCTTTTTTGGGTTCCTCTTTGGGTTTGTCTTCCTTGGCAAAATCACTTTGACGAAAATCCGTGTAATTGCCGGGAAAATCCCGAATCGTCTCGGACTGATCAAACACAAACAAATGATCCACCAACCGGTCCATAAAATACCGATCGTGCGAAACGATCATCAGGCAACCCGAAAAATTATCCAAATAATCTTCAAGCACATTGAGCGTGACGATGTCCAAATCGTTAGTCGGTTCATCAAGGATCAGGAAATTCGGATTGGCTATCAGTACTTTGAGCAGTTGAAGTCTTCTTCTCTCACCTCCACTCAGTTTAGAAATGTGAGAGTGCTGGGTTTTGGGTGGAAAAAGAAACTGATTAAGCAGTTGCGATGCTGTCACCACGCTTCCATCATCGAGTTGGATCACCTCTGCAACCTCTTTGATCGCATCGATCACGGTCTTGCCAGGCGGCTCGTCCAATGGCTCCTGTCTGTAGTACCCAAACAGAGTATTGACTCCTAGATCGATAGTGCCTGCATCAGGTTCCAAATCACCCGTGAGTACATTCAGGAAAGTCGATTTCCCGGTCCCGTTCTTCCCAACGATTCCTACCTTTTCTCCACGCTTGAAGACATGGGTGAAATTCTCAAACAGCTTTAGATCCTCCCAGGATTTGGAAATGCCTTCCAGTTCCAGGATTTTCTTTCCTTGTCTCCGACCGCTGATTTTGATATCCAGCTCGTCCTTGCCCAGGTTGACATGGGCTTTTTCTTTGGTGTCATAAAACGCATCGATGCGATACTTTGCCTTTGTACCTCGTGCTTTTGGCTGTCGACGCATCCACTCCAGTTCTTTGGAAAGCAGGTTTCTGGCTTTGTCGCGAGTCGCCTTCTGCATTTCGAAGGCTTCATTCTTTTTTTCCAGGTAGTGGGCATAATTACCTTTGTATCGGAAAATCTGTCCCTGATCGATCTCAACGATTTCCGTACACACCTTGTCCAAAAAATACCGGTCGTGTGTCACCATCAAAAGGGAGAGATTTTGCGCAGCGAGGTATTCTTCCAGCCATTCGATGATTTCCAGATCCAAGTGGTTGGTCGGCTCATCAAGGATCAAAAAGTCAGGTTGATCCAACAAAACCTTAGCCAGGGCAATTCTTTTCTGCTGTCCACCCGACAGGTCTTTGATCTGTTTTTCCAGATCATTGATGCCCAGTTTTCCCAATACTTCCTTGAGACGATACTCATAATCCCAAGCCCCCAGAGCGTCAATTCGCTCAATCAGTTTATGCAGCTTTTCCTGCTGCTCATCTGACGGGTCGGCTACTTCTACCAATGCCCAATACTCACGAAGCAGCCCCGCTTCCGGATGAGAGGCATCCAGGATAGAATCCATAATCGTGGAAAAAGATGAAAGGTCAGGCGACTGATCCAGATAAGCCACCCGGATGTCTTTTTGGAAAGAAACGACACCCGTATCCTGGCTATCCTTACCGGAAATGACGTTGAGCAAAGTGGACTTTCCACAGCCGTTGACACCCACAAGGGCTACCTTTTGCCCCTGGTCTATACCAAAGGTGATGTTGTCAAAAAGCTGCTTTTCGTTGAAGCTCTTGGAAAGGTTTTCTACAGAAAGGGCGATTGCGGGCATACGATATTTCTTAGGCCTGCAAAAGTAAAATATAAATCGGGCTTATTACTTTTTCTTAAAAACCGCTTCAGCTGCTTTTTTGATTTCGTCCGCAGCGGCCACCAGATGGCTTTTCACCTCATCCCAGGTTCCTTCGTTTTTATTCTTAAAATTATTGTACTCGTCATCCAGCTTTTCTTTTCGCTTTTTGAGGTTTTTGATCTGATCCTCTACCTCATCCCGGATGTCGTCTTTGGCATCTTTGGCATCCACAATGAGCTGATCGATTTTCTTGCCCAGCTCTTTGAGAATATTTTCAACCTGTCCTTCGGTCTTTTTAGTCATGGTATTATTGTTTTCTTTTTGAGTATGAATACGTAATAGACATTTTAAGGTATTGCTAATTTCCTATTTTTGGCTTTTACTATTTCCATGGCAAAACCCCTAGTAGTTGGTATCACCGGATGCTCCGGATCAGGCAAGACCTTTATTCTGCAAAAGATACAGGAAAATTTCCCAAAAGGGCAACTGAGCCTGATCTCTCAGGACAATTATTACCGTACGATCCACGAACAGCAAAAAGACGAAAACGGGATTGAAAACTTCGACATCCCTGAGTCGATCAACCATACCGACTTTGTCGCCGACATCATCCGCCTCAAAAAAGGCGAAACGGTAGAAAGAAAAGAATACACTTTCAACAACTCAGATGCCGATGCACAAACCATCACTGTCGAGCCCGCCCCCATCATCATCGTCGAGGGAATTTTCATTTTTCACCCCCCTGAGGTCTCGGCTCAATTGGACATGAAAGTGTTCGTAGACTCCCCGGAAGAAACCATGCTCAAACGCCGCATTAAGCGCGACGGCCAGGAGCGAGGCTATGACCTGGACGACGTAAGGTACCGAATGGAAAACCATGTGTTGCCGGCATTTAGAAAGTATATCTTGCCCTATCGAGAAGAAGCCGATGTGGTGGTGGAGAATGTGGGGGAGGAATACAAAGTTGGGTTGGATCGATTGCTGGGAGAATTGGGAAAGGATCGAACAGACTGATTGTTGTAGGTATTCTCCAAGCCTGTTAAGAAACCTAAGGGTTAAAAGTTTAATCTATAAAGTTTTATGGCGTCAAACGAACATTGAAAATTGATCAAAAGGGTTTAATTTAATGTTATTATTTCTTCCCTCAAGGAAGACTATTGCCCATGAAAGTTGAGCCTGAAAGACATGAAAAAGTAATTTCATTTGCCTTTGATATTAATGGCAAGGAAATCTACATTTCCAATGCTAAGAGAGGGGAATCAAATTACTTCTGTACAGGTTGTGGGCGAAGGCTTGTAGCGCATAAAGGGCAAGTTAAAATTCATCACTTCAAACATTACGCCCCACCTGGACAAGGAGAGAAAAAATGCACATACTCTGATGAAACTCATCGGCATAAATTGGCCAAAAACATTTTGATGTTAAACAAGGAGATTAAAGTGCCATCGGTTTTCAAATCATCACCAAATGAGGGAAATCCTCCTCGACTTGTTAGCAAAAGTCATATTATAAGAGCAAGTAGTGTCACTGTTGAAAAAGCCTTTTGCTTAAATGAGAATTTTGAATTAGTAAAAGGAATGCTTGGTGACTATGTTGTCCCTGATGTCACATTTTTGGATAAAGCGGGAAGACCCATACTTTTCATAGAGATTCATGTCAAAAACAAAGTAAGTAAAACTAAGATGCTCAAATACCGCAGACTTATGGTGGATGTTGTGGAAGTCTCGATTCCCAAAGGTGATGCGATAGAAATAGAACAATCTTTCAAGACGACCAAACGGACCAAATGGATTTATAACAATGAAGAAGAAAAAGCTATCTATTTACACCTTCCCTCAAACGATAGAGGAGAAATATCGGAGACTTATCCGACAGGAAGCGGATTTGATGGAGAAATGGACTACCGATGCTGGCAATCCGAGATTAAAGAGGTGGTTCGAAGCATTGAAACATGCCTACAATCAAAACAACACTTGGAGGCAAGAACAAACCTTAGAAATGAAATTGAAAGAATTGAACAAGTTGAGACAAGAGAAAGACGGGCTTTTGAAAGCGAGATTGACAGACTTGAACAATCAGTCGAAAAGTCTAGAACTCCACTATATCAAAAACTGGAAAGAATTAGAGGAATTAAGAGAAGAGCGTCGACAGCTCTTTCTGCAATCAAATATGGAAATGAAAATCCTCGCATCAATTGTGAGAGAAGAATTAGAGAAGAATTATCAGAGCTTGACCGACCAGCGTATGAAAAACATCGAGACCTGGAAGAGCGATATCTTGCAAAGAAAAGAGAGATTGAAGATTCTATCAAACAAGAACAAGAACGACTCAGAACTTACGAATGCAGAAAAGAAAAACAACAAGATGCTGAAAGAGAAGCGGCAAGAATCGAAAGAACAACAAAAGCGATTAACAGAGAGATCGGAGGAATTGAATCAGAAATTAAAGGTGTTGAAGGAGAAATCGAAGATGTTGAAAGAAAGTATAGAGAATCAAGTCTGGCAATTGGCAGTAGAAACGCATCCTACTTTGCCAAGAACGATAGCTTTTCACGGTGCCGGAACCTACTTACAGAACTCGAGGAGGTTGAAAGGAATGAAAAACAATTGCAAGACGCTATCAGAGAGGCTATCAGAAATGGAAAAAAGAGGTGATTAAAGACCCATCAATTACTCAGCGTAATCGAAAAAGTAAAAAAGCCCTCCGCTCAGCGAAGGGCTTTTGATCGGTCGGGATGACTGGATTCGAACCAGCGGCCCCCACTACCCTAAAGTGATGCGCTAACCGGACTGCGCCACATCCCGATCCCCTAAAAAGGACTGCAAATGTAGAAAAATCATTGATAAACCAATCCCATTTCATCCAAATATCAGCAGGAGATAGAACAGATTGAGCATCGTGGAAGAAATCCAGTTGAGGCCCATGGTGTTGCTGTAGTTGACCGCTGCAGAATGCCTCAATGATCGGTAAAACCATACAAAGAAATAAACCATCACCGGCGTAAGGGCCAGCTGAAAATACATTGCATCCATCAGCGAATGAAACTGCCAGAAATACCAGATAAAGCCAACATTGGAAAACAGAAAACAAGTAGCTACGAAGAGAAAGGTCCCTTTGACACCCAGAATAAGGCTGATCGTACGATCCCCTCGCAGACTGTCTTCCCTGTGTTGATAAATCTGCGTCATAGGATAGCTGCCCAGGAGCATCGCCGTACTGAGCAAGGCGGGAATCTGATATTTCATTTCCAACAAATCACTGAACCCGACACCCGTCACCCCCACAATAGTCATGAGCAATGTAAACCAGCCCTGGAAAATCCCTACGGACAACCAGCCGGCAATAGGACGTTTTTTTAGCCGGATGGCCGGATGACTGTAGGCCTTTGAAACCAAACCATATGCAAGTAACATCAATGCAAACTGCCAACTGATCACCATGCCCAGGATGATCGCCAATACATCCAACCCAAGAGACCACCAGTAGAGCTCATGGGTGGTTTTCGGTGGATTTTTCAGGCCACCAATACTTTCTTCGTCTTTGTCAAAATAAGAATTGTAGCCGTTGCTCGCGGGGTACAACAGGAAATGCAGGATAAAAAAAACCAGCAGGGCATCTCCCCAGGCCCGATCCTCTGCGACTGCCAGCCCAAAAAGAAAAACAGGCAACAGGAAAAAAGAAAACGGAAACCTAAGATGTAGAAAAGTGGATCGCGACATTACAAAAGTCAGGTTTGTACAATAATAAAAATTCGACGGCAGATTTATGAATGGAACGCAACCGAATGGGAAAATTTCTGCTAATTTCAGAAGTCAGTATGGGAGCCTACATCACCGCCATCGGTACCGCCAACCCGGCCAATAAATACAGCCAGGAGACCATTGCACAGTTCATGTGTGACCACCTGCCGCTGAAGGATTCTGAAAAGCGGAAGCTTCGAGCCCTCTACCGAGCTACAGGCATCAGGGAGCGCTACTCCGTGTTGGATGATTATAAGAAAAGCCGTGGGAGCTTCACTTTCTACCCCAACTCTGATGATCTCGAGCCGTTTCCGTCTACTGAAAAAAGAATGAAAGTGTATCGGGAGAAAGCGGTTCCGCTGGCCATAGAGGCTGTATCCAACTGCACGCATGGTACCGAAGATTTCTCATCGTTTACCCATCTCATCACGGTCAGTTGTACCGGTATGTACGCTCCGGGGCTGGAAGTGGACTTGATCAAAGCCCTCAACCTCAATCCATCCATTGTGCGAATGAGTCTCAACTTTATGGGATGCTATGCAGCAGTCAACGCTCTGGCTCTTGCCAAACAATACTGCGCCAATCAGGAAGCCAAAGTGCTAATCGTGAGCGTTGAGCTGTGCAGCATACACCTGCAAAAGGCATTTACTGAGGACAGTCTTTTGGCGCATTCTCTATTTTCCGATGGTGCGGCGGCAGCCATCGTAAGTTCTGAACCTCATGACCCCTCAATGGAAATCTTAAATACCGCCAGCATGCTCGCCCTTAATGGCAAGCACGATATGGCCTGGCAAATTGGCGACTTTGGGTTTGAAATGTCCCTCACCTCCTATGTGCCAAAAATCATCGAAAGCGGGATAAAAAGACTGACCGAAAACCTGCTGGGCACCATGAAACTGTCGATCAAAGAGGTGGACTTTTTTGCCGTGCACCCAGGTGGAAAAAAAATACTGGAGGCCATTGAACAAGAGCTGGGCATTTCCAAAGAAGACAATGCACCCGCTTATGAGGTCCTGGCTAACTATGGCAATATGTCCTCGCCTACTGTGTTGTTTGTATTGAAAAAAATCCTAGAGCAAAGCACCCCTGACAAAACGGTGCTTTCCTTTGCCTTTGGTCCCGGGCTCACCATGGAGAGCTTGTTATTGAAAACCAAATAAATGTTAAAATCCCTGACCTCCCGATCCGATCAACTCGAAATCATGGATGATTTTGAATGCCATGGTCAGGTCGTCGATCAGACGCTCCGGGAATTGCACAAAATCAACACCTACCTGGGAGGCAATCAAATCTCCATTCATGCCGTTTCCCGTTTGGTGACAGAAAAACCTCAAGAAAACTACTCCATAGTGGATTTGGGCTGTGGAGGAGGAGATACGCTGAAGCTATTCGCCCAATGGGGTAGAAAAAACAATACATCACTCGATCTCATGGGCATAGATGCCAATCCGTATATCACGGATTATGCAAAAAACAACTGCTCAGATTACAGCAATATTGGATTTGCAGCAGAAGACATATTCAGCGAAGACTTTAAAAAAAGAAGGTTTGATATAGCTCACTGCAGCTTGTTTCTGCATCATTTTTCTGATGATGAAATTGCCAATCTTTTCAAGCAGCTTTTAGATCAGGTCAATATTGGCATCGTCATCAATGACCTTCACCGTCATCCTATCTCCTATTATTTCACCAAATGGCTACTGACTGCCTGGTCCAACTCCAAAATGGTCAAATACGACTCGGTGGTTTCAGTTGCCAAGTCTTTCAAACGAAAGGAACTCGAATCGTATCTACAAAAGGCAGGAATCAAGAATTATTCACTCAAGTGGAAATGGGCCTTTCGCTGGGAATTGGTCATAAAAAAGAACGAGTCTCAAAAATAATCCGTCATTGCGAAGGAGGTACGACTGAAGCAATCTCGTTCTCTTTACAAAGGCCAAGATCGCTTCTCCTCTCATCCCGATGAAAATCGGGATCAAGAGAATCGCGATGACGTTTTCTTGTTTTTTGAGACAGTCTAAAGATATTCTAGCGGGATTTACCTGAAAATCTTCCCGGTTGCGATGAATTCCGGCCCGGTGATTTCATAAAGAAACATGCCGGTTCCTATCGATCGAGAATCAATACTCAATCCGTTTGACATTGCCTGAATTTCCTTTTCGAATACCAACTCCCCTGCGAGGCTATAGATGCCCACTTTATACTTTAATCCTGCTTCAATTCCCTCACCAGAAAAATTAATATGATCCATGGAAGGATTGGGGAATACGCTTACCTCAGCTGCAAGCCCTTCTTCAACACCCAGAGGCAACTGGTCAAATAAGATGGTAAACCTCTTCGTAAAACCATTTCGGGTAGTGACATCCACATACACCGCAATCGGGAATTTATCATCAACAGTCTCTACCAGCTCAAAAGTAGCTGCCGGGTCTTCAAGCTCCACATTGATTAGATCCACTTCTATGAGACGATTGGCCGGAAGGTTGTAGTAAAATCTTGCCCGGCTCTCGTCATAGTCGTCCATTGGATTGTCGCCGTAGGTGATTGTTTTCACCGCCGGGATGTAAAACAGTGTATCGGATAAAATGTCCTCCGTGTTGTCACTTACGGTAGAGAACACAGCATCATTCGCCAGATTGGGATTCCAGTTGGAAGAAAATGGACTTGAACTTACATTCGCAGCAAAAATATTTTCCATCGTATAGGTAGCTGCTTCTTCATCAGTTAGCACGTGCGTCCAGTCAAGCCTTGTATCTGGACTATAGCCAGGCCCTTCATTGTTGTAAAGACCGTAGTAAGCGGTCTCGTGATTGGTATTACCGGACCAGGTGCTCCACTGCGCTTGCCTCACATGCTCGTCCAGGAAGCTATTCATGATCACCACCTGGCAAAAAGGCTTCCATGGTCTACCAAGTGGCACATTGCCCACTCCTGTCACAGCATCAAAGGTGCAGTTGTCGAATACATAGCCAAAGCCCCAACCTTCATCAGTAGAAGCAGCCGTCACCGGGCTGCCGTCTTTGTTGGTAACGATAAGGCTATTCTCCACATACATGGCTCCCCGGCCAAAAATAAAATCCGTACCTCCTTCGATATAGCTGTCATATACATAAAAGCGACCCGCTCCCCATGTGTAGAAAGTGTCTTGCCCTCCGATCAGGCGTGCATGCAAAAGCGACTGTCGGTCTCCATGAAAATTTAGGGCTACTGCCTGGGCAATCGTACCTGCCGTATTTTCAATGGTCAGATTGATTATTTTGAAATCATTAGCGTCAGAAATTAATGTGTGCGAGGTAGAGGTTCCGATAGTTACCCCACCGACTTCTTTTCCGGAATAATCGTCCCAAGTAATTTTCACTCCATCAATACTCTCCCCCACCAGGGTCAGATGTGTTTTGCCGGAAGATATTTCTACTTTTTCAGTATAGATGCCATTTCTAATGAAAATGACATGTTCTGAACTTCCGTTATTGGGTGCTGCACTCACTGCGGCACTTACTGTGGTATAATCTCCGCTTCCGGTGGCATCCACGATCGCATCGATCTCTCCCGACAGCAAGTCTTCCATGGATTGGGACCAGCCATGTAAACACATGCCGATCAAGGCGAATAGGGTTATGCAATATTTAATTCTCATCTTCTTTCTTACTAATTATCCATCAAATCTAATGTATCCCATAGGTCTCATCAATATTGCCCTTAAACAAGATTTAACAATTATTATTCCTTGAGCGTTTAGGCCGCGGACATCAATACCTCAAAATATCATCCAGGCACTGCTTGATACCTAGCAATTGGTCACTTGAAATAGAGCCAATTTTCCTTTTTAATCGTGCCTTAGAAACAGATCGGATATGGAATGTCAAAATTTCCGAAGGTTCCATGAGTCCATTCTCGTGATTGGGCTCCAGGATTACATTCCCCTTGTAGTTTTTGATTTTGGTGGTCAACGGACAAACTATGACTACCTGTAGATGTTTATTAAGCAAATTGCCACTGATAATCACTCCGGGTCTGTTTCCTGCTTGTTCGCTGCCCTTGACTGGGTTGAGATACAGCTCCCAGATTTCCCCTTGCTTCATTTGTCCTCATCCTGAGTCTGAATCATGTATTCTGCCATGCCTTCCTCAGCGACCATCATGATCTCATCGTCTTGACCTGCCAACTTATAGGATCTGGCATATTCTGCTCTATTCAATTGATCCAAATAAATTTCAAGTGCTCTTTCTATTAGTTTGTTTTTTGGCAATTGCAATTGAGCCGCTGCATCACCAAGACGCTTGAGCAAATGATCGGGTAGAGAAGAAGTAAATGTTGTCATGATTCCATATTTACATTTCGTAAATATACGCAATTTTTAATGGGCTGATACAAAAAAACCCATCCCGAAGTGTCGGGATGGGTCTCCAAAAATCAAAATATCTAAATAAATCTTAGCTACCGCAGCCTACACACTCAAAGTCAGAATTGGCCTGGCCTTCTCTGTCCGTAAGTTCTGCCGCCTTCAGCTCCTCAGCTGTCAAATCTTTTTTCTCTTCTTTTTGAAGCGTAAACTTGATCGCATCAGCAGCGGCCTTGGTTCTCAGGTAGTACATTCCGGTCTTAAGGCCTTTTTCCCATGCATAGAAGTGCATAGACGTCATTTTACCAAAGTTTGGCTCCTGCAAGTGGATATTCAAGCTCTGGCTCTGGCAGATAAATGCCCCTCTATCCGCAGACATATCGATGATTGCCTTCTGAGAGATCTCCCATACCGTTTTGTACAGCTCTTTGATATTCTGAGGTATCTCTGCGATGCCCTGAATCGATCCGTTAGCCTGCATGATACGATTCTTCATACCTTCATCCCACAGATTCAATGCGATCAGATCATTCATCAGGTGCTTGTTTACCACAATGAACTCTCCCGATAGTACCCTTCTTGTATAGATGTTAGAAGTATAAGGTTCAAAACACTCATTATTACCCAAAATCTGAGAGGTAGAAGCCGTAGGCATTGGTGCCAATAGCAATGAGTTTCTGATTCCATGCTTTTTCACCTCTTGCTTGAGCGATGTCCAATCCCATCGATCAGAAGGAGTGACATTCCACATATCAAACTGGAAGATTCCTTTAGAAGCCGGTGATCCTTTGAAAGTCTCATAAGCCCCATCTTTCTTCGCAAGATCCTTAGAAGCGGTCATTGCGGCAAAGTAGATGGTTTCGAATATCTCCTGGTTCAGCTGACGAGCCTCCGGAGAGTCAAATGGCATCCTCATGGTCATGAACGTATCAGCCAACCCTTGTACTCCCAAGCCAATCGGACGATGTCTCATGTTTGAGTTCTTCGCCTCAGGCACAGGGTAGTAGTTCACGTCAATCACCTTGTTCAGGTTCTTAGTGATCACGTAGGTAATATCATACAACTTCTGGTGATCGAACATTCCGTCCTTCACATACATAGGAAGGGCGATAGAGGCCAGGTTACACACTGCTACTTCGTCAGGGGAAGTGTACTCTATGATCTCGGTGCATAGGTTACTAGACTTGATTGTACCCAGATTCTTTTGGTTCGATTTCTTATTCGCTGCATCCTTAAACAGCATATAAGGAGTACCCGTCTCGATTTGAGACTCCAGGATTTCAAACCATAGATCCTGTGCCTTTATAGTCTCTCGGCCCTTTCCTTCTTTTTCGTACTTGGTGTACAGCTTTTCGAATTCCTCTCCGTGCGTTTCAGCCAAACCAGGGCATTCGTTGGGACACATCAGCGTCCAGTCCCCGTTTTCTTTGACCCGCTGCATGAAAAGATCAGGAACCCAAAGTGCGTAGAACAAGTCTCTAGCTCTGAGCTCCTCCTTTCCATGATTTTTCTTCAAATCTAAGAATGAAAAAATATCAGCATGCCACGGCTCCAAGTAGATAGCAAAGCTACCTTTTCGTTTTCCACCACCCTGGTCTACGTATCGAGCAGTCATGTCGAAGTTTCTCAACATCGGTACGATGCCGTTAGAAACTCCATTCGTACCCTTGATGTAAGAGCCTGTAGCCCGTACATTGTGAATGCTCAATCCGATGCCCCCGGCGGACTGTGAAATTTTCGCTGTTTGCTTTAGCGTATCGTAGATCCCATCGATACTATCATCCTTCATAGTCAATAGGAAACAAGACGAGAGCTGTGGTTTTGGAGTACCCGCATTAAACAATGTAGGTGTTGCATGAGTAAACCACTTTTCTGAAAGCAAATGATAGGTCTCGACCGCTGCTTCGATATCCTCCTTATGTATCCCTATGGCCACCCTCATCAGCATGTGCTGAGGTCTTTCGACAATCTGACCATCAAGCTTCATCAGGTAGGATCGCTCCAGGGTCTTGAACCCAAAGTAGTCGTAGCTAAAATCCCTGTCATATATAATAGTGGAATCAAGCAGGGCTGCATTTTCTTTGATGATACCATATACATCCTTAGCGATCAAAGAGGCATTTTCGCCTGTCTTAGGATCGATATAGGTGTATAGTCTTTTCATTGTATTTGAAAAAGACTTACTGGTTACCTTATGTAGGTTTGAGATGGCTATCCGTGCGGCGAGCTTCGCAAAATCCGGGTGTACTGTGGTCAGGGACGCGGCAGTTTCAGCGGCCAGGTTATCCAATTCTACCGTGGATACTCCATCATAAATCCCGTTGATCACTTTCTTGGCGATCTCCAGGGGCTCAATATATTTTGTGTTCAACCCGTAGCATAGTTTTTCTATGCGGGCGGTTACTTTGTCGAACTTGACGGACTCATGCCTTCCGTCTCTTTTAACTACTAACATTGTCTCTCAGGGCTTAAGGATGATAAGGATACTACTACTATATTCATTTTAAAAATCTTCGTCTAGGCTAAACTTCGGTGAATCTTCCGCTTCGGTATTCATTACTCCGGCTTTTTGGTACTCTGCCACACGCTTTTCAAAGAAATTGGTTTTTCCCTGCAGGGAAATCATTTCCATAAAATCGAAAGGATTGGTGACATTGTAAATTTTAGGACTGCCGAGCTCTACGAGCAGTCGATCAGCTACAAACTCAATGTACTGACACATCAGCTCAGCGTTCATACCAATCAGCTTTACCGGGATGGCGTCAGTTACAAATTCTTTTTCTATCTCCACAGCATCTTTGATGATGGTCTGGAGTGTTTCTACCGGCAGTTTGTTGATCAGGTGGTTGTTGTAAAGAAGGCATGCAAAATCACAGTGCAACCCTTCGTCTCTGGAGATAAGCTCATTGGAGAAAGTAAGTCCCGGCATCAGGCCACGTTTCTTGAGCCAGAAAATAGAACAGAAGCTACCAGAAAAGAAAATTCCTTCTACAGCAGCAAATGCAATCAGCCTTTCAGCGAATGATCCATTGTCAATCCAACGTAGCGCCCACTCAGCTTTTTTCTTGACACAGTCGATGGTCTCAATGGCATGAAACAATCGATCCTTTTCTGCGGCATCCTTTACATAAGTATCTATAAGGAGTGAGTAGGTCTCTGAGTGGATGTTTTCGATGGCAATCTGGAAGCCATAGAAGAACTTGGCCTCTGTGTACTGAACCTCAGATACAAAGTTTTCTGCCAGGTTTTCATTAACAATCCCATCGCTTGCTGCGAAAAATGCCAATACGTGGGTAATGAAGTGTTTTTCTCCGTCGTTTAAGTTACTCCAGTCTTTGAGATCCTGACTCAGGTCGATTTCTTCAGCAGTCCAAAAGCTGGCTTCGGCCTTCTTATAAAACTGCCATATATCGTCTTTTTCTATAGGGAATAAAACAAATCTGTCTTTATTTTCTTTTAGGATAGGTTCGTTTTCAACATTCGCTTGAGCCATTTTTTCTTTAATGGTTTTCTTTTTTGACAAATAAATAAGCCCCCTCCAGGCATCGATTCAAATTAAAACCAACACCTAGCTTAAAGCTAAAAAACGTTTAGCTGGTGATCGTACATTTTTCTAAAGGGATACCTGTTCTTTTGGTGTGTCGAGTCCTTCGAACAAGCAATACAAATATGAAAAAAACAACCCAAAAAATCAAAGAAGAAAGGGGCTCCGGACTGCTGTTAGGGGGCTCTCTTGATTTCCATTTAATGCATTGAAAACTAGCTGATTGCAGAAAGGTTTTAAAATCACCACTTCATTGAAAATGGTGAGTATGAGGACATTAAAAAATCTTAATTTTTTTTTATTTTTTTTCAAGGGTCGAAAAGAGAGGGGTATGGATTGGAATATTGGTATTAAAATCTTAGTTTTGCACTCCAAATTTTTAAAACGCGAATTTTTATATAAAATGTACGCAATAGTTGACATAGCAGGAAAGCAGTTCAAAGTAACGCAAGACCAATACGTCTATGCTCCAAGCATTCAAGGCGAAGAGGGCGCTTCCGTAGAGTTTGACCAGGTATTGTTGGTGGACAATGATGGCAAGGTCAAAGTAGGCACTCCTACAGTAAAAGGATCAAAGGTAACCGGTAAGATTCTTTCTCATTTGAAAGACGACAAGACGATCGTCTTCAAAAAGAAAAGAAGAAAAGGCTACAAAGTGAAAAATGGTCATCGACAAGGTTTGACCAAAGTGTTAATCGAAAATATTAAATAAGAAAATACCATGGCACATAAGAAAGGAGCAGGTAGTTCGAAAAACGGAAGAGAGTCACACAGTAAGCGACTCGGCGTAAAGATATTTGGCGGTGAGCAGATTGTAGCTGGAAATATCATCGTAAGACAAAGAGGAACCAAGCACCACCCAGGTAAAAACGTGGGTATCGGCAAAGATCATACTTTGTATGCATTGACCGACGGTGTGGTTGAGTTCAAAAAAGGAAGACAAAATAGATCTTTCGTTTCAGTAGTAGAAAATACTGCTGAGGCATAAGGATCACAACAAGTAGAATATCAAAAAGCCCTGCTTCCAAATGGAGGCAGGGCTTTTTTTGTAGGAAATTTTAGAGCCTATTCGTCTTCTAATTTCTTATAGTCAAACTCCTTGAGAAACTTGGCTGCCTCATTGAGGTTTTGGAATTCATAGTCCTTCTTGCTGCTGTCGCTACCATGAATAGCCACCTTGACAGCTACTACCTGCACTCCATCGATGTGCGGATTGTCAATCAGTACGCTTGACTCGGTCACTTTAAAATCCCCCTCTCCTTTCTGCTTGGACAACTTCACAGTGTTCCGCTTGATACGGTTACAATAGGTACACTTGTAGTGCTTGATGATCTCGCCTTCTTCCTGCTCTGTGGCCTCCTTGGTGATTTCCTCTTTCTCGAGCTTGAGTGTTTGGAACCCACACCGGTCACACTCCAGCGCATGTAGCCGACCTTCGTATTTCTCTATATGAGTATCGCCACTCTCTACATCGATCCACACGTCATAGTCTACGGAAAAGACATTTTCCTCAGCCTGCATACCTTCATCGAGATAGGCGTCTTCCTCTTCTTCGCTGAGCAGTTTCATCGTATTGCCCGTTTTAGGATTGACGCGGGGTGTGTATCTGTATTTTTTTAGGCGCTTCGCTTGTACACTGGGGTAGTAAAACCTCAGAATCAATTGAGCTACATAGCCGTATAGTACACCCATGCAGATCGAGATAAATATCCTGATCCAAAACCACACCATGCTTTTAAGCACTGTTTCATGCTTATAGGTATTGGTCAGAAAGAAAATCGCAACCGCCACGGCTAAATGTGCTGCGAAAAGGAACGTGTATTCGTATTTGCTTACGAAATCATACTTTTGTTTATAGGTCTTTTTTCCTCCCAGGCGAATTTTGTAAAACACATAGATCAAAATACCTAGTAGCACAGAGGCTGGTGCCAGGACAAACATCCAGTATTGCCAGTTGGCCAGGAATTCTATCATTGAGTCGGTCATAAATACAGGTTTGAGTTTCGTGAAGTATAAATCATGAACCAGTTTATCGCTTTTCTGGCTGGTTAAAGATATTGGAGATCATGGTATTGACGAACAATTAACCTAAAAAAAACGTCTGTGTCGTGTGAAAAGCCCTGTATTCCTCGTTATTTTGAAAGAAAGAATCAATCATATAATCGCACCCACAACTTCCAAAATGAGGCAGCTTTTGTTTTTCTTCCTTGCTCTATCCCTGGCCTCTTGTCTGAAGATAGAAAACCCCAGAAACGTCGATCATCAATTGGAGACTGCCGATACGACGCGAATGGACGAATACACGATCCAGGAGTATGCCGCATTATCCCTGACGGGCCAGAGACTATATCCCCCGGAGCTATCCAACAGGGACAAAAACAAGCGTGAGCAGCAACTCAGCGACGCCCTCGTCAATTTCAACTCAAACCCCGATAGCCTCGAGTACATCATTTGGTTCGGACGGAGACTCTCCTATTTGTTTTTGTACAAAGAAGCTATTACGGTCTATTCGGAGGGGCTGAGAAAGTTTCCAAACAGCTACGAACTCTACAGGCATCGCGGACATCGGTTTTTAACCATTCGGAAGTTTGATGAGGCCATAGCCGACCTGCAAAAAGCGGCTTTCCTCATGCGGAATAAACCCATCAAAATGGAACACAGCGGAGCATCCGGAGTCCGAAATATCCCACGATCTTCAGTGCAGTTTAATGTCTGGTACCATTTGGGCCTGGCCTACTATCTAAAAGGTAACTATGATAAATCCGTGTCGGCGTACAAGCAGTGCCTGGCCATAGCAAATAATGACGACATGCTGGTCTCTGCCACCGACTGGCTCTACATGACCTATAGACGACTGGGTAATCATGATGCTGCATCGGAGCTTCTGGACGGCATTCATTCAAGAATGAACGTGATCGAAAAGAAATCCTATTTGCGAAAGCTTCTTTTTTACAAAGGGCAGCGTAGACCTGATGAAATGTTTGACCTTGAAAGCTCCGACCTGTCCGGTGAACAAATGACCTATGGATACGGTGTGGGTAACTGGTACTACTACACGGGTAATACAGCCCGGGCATTTGAGATTTTCAATAAGATGATGGAAAGCGAAAGCTGGCCGAGCTTTGGATTTTTAGCTGCCGAAGTAGAGCTGGCCAATCAGGATATTGGTTCCTAGCCGATCTCCACTACGACATCATCTGTGACTGCATGCCCCACACAGAGCAATACGTAGCCTTCGTTCTTCTCATCGTCTGACAGGACATCACCGTCATCCATTTTGACCGTACCCTGCACGCATTTGCCACGGCAGGCTGTGCATAGCCCGCTCTGACAAGAATAAGGCATGTCGATATTCTCATCCAGCCCTGCCTCCAGAATACTCTTTCCTTTGGGCACAAGGTACTCGTACTCCTCACCTTCCAGGATGATTTTAACTGTTCGCTCCGGTAAAGCCTCCTGATCGATGATTTCACTAGGTGAGGTAGTGCCTGCTACAAAGCTCTCCATATGGCAGCGATCCTCAGGCAGTGCGAGCTTTTTCCATGTCTCCTGTACGATATTCATCATTGGCTCAGGGCCGCAGGTCATGTATTGCTTTTCAGCAAAGGCAGCATCACTGTACTCGGTAATGATTTTTTCCAGTTTTTCTACAGACATATAGCCTGACTCTCCTGACCAATCAGCTGGAGGATTCTCCAGGAAATGCACTACCTTCAGTCGATCCGGATTTTGCTGTGCCAACTGCTCAATAGTAGATTTGAAAATGATGGAATCTATGTCCCTATTGGCGTACGCCAATACCACTGAGCTGTCTGCTTCTGAATGCAGGATCGACTTGGCAATGGAAAGAAGTGGTGTGATCCCGCTGCCTCCACCAAAGAGAAACACCTGCTTTTTGTTGCCCTCCTTGATGTCCAAAACGAACGTACCCATCGGCTCCATCGTCTCGATGATATCACCGACTTTGATGTTGTCATTCACATGATTGGACATGGCTCCCTTATCCACCCTTTTCACCGTCACGGCCGGAACTTCGCCCAGAGCCGGTGCTGAACACAGCGAATAGGCCCGACGGATTTTTTTTCCATCAACGGTTTGTATCAGGGTGATAAACTGTCCGGGCCGATAGTCTAAGTTTCCCTCCTCGGGCTGCTCAAATACAAGGCTTACCGCATCTGCTGTTTCCTTGACTACTTCTTTTACTTTGAGGAATTTGTACCGTGAGTCGGTAGATTTCTTTTTCTTCTTGAAAAAACTAAAAGGCATGATATACTATGTAAAAAGAATCGCTGTTGAAGCCGCAAAACTACCTTCAAATACCTGATTGCCAAAATGGTTTTTGATAGGAAAAAATGATATATGAAAAGTCATTTTCTATTGGCACTTATCACATCCTCCATCACAAGATTTGGACTCCTTCTTTGAGAGTTTTTGATAGCTCCGAAACCCGAAATAGAGGATCGCAAAGCCAAAGGCAGCAAAAACCAATACAGACTGAATCATGACCAATGCTTTTGGATCACCTCGAGCAGCTCCGCATGACAGTCGTTGGCCGCTACGATCTCTCTTGTAAATAGAAAATCTTCTGATCCTTGAAAATCTGTAATCGTCCCTCCGGCTTCTAATAAGATCAGCGCACCCGCAGCCACGTCATAGGAGTTGAGGTTGTATTCAAAAAAGCCCTCGAACCAGCCGCGAGCCGAGTACGCAAGATCCAGCGCAGCGCTACCCCAGCGTCGCACGCCCTGGGCAGCGTCGAGCATGGCTTTGAGCACTTTAAGGTAATCGTCCACCCGATCGAAAGCACTGTAGGGAAAGCCCGTAGCGATCATTGCGGTATCGAGCGTGTCGTTTCCTGAGACATGAATGGGCTGATCGTTGCAGAATGCCCCACCTCCCTTATATGCATGATAGCAATCATCATGAGAAACATCGTACACTACCCCAAGCAGCAGTTCGCTATTCCGTGCCAGGGCGATGCTTGTAGAATAACAAGGCAATCCATGAGTGTAGTTGGCAGTACCATCCAGCGGATCGATGATCCATTTGAGCTCCTCGTCACCCGAAGCTTCCGTACCTTCCTCGGCGATAAAACCCGCCTCTGGCAGGATCTCTTTCAGCCGGGCAACAATCATTTTCTCACTTTCACGATCTACGTAGCTCACCAGATCATTTTTCCCTTTAAGCTCGACTTTTGAAAAGGAAAACGTTTCTCTTTCCTTTTTCATAAATGCCCCCGCCTCCAGGGATATCTCGATGACCTGTTGCTTGATTTCTTCCAGATTCATGTACCTGCTATTACTATAACGATTTCTCCTTTGATTTTTTTGTTTTCGAAATGACCGATGATTTCGGCCAATGTCCCTCGGACTGTCTCTTCATGGATCTTGGTCAGTTCCCTGGAGACGGAAGCCTGCCGGCCTGCTCCTAAAAACTCAGCAAACTGCTGCAACGCCTTGACAAGACGATGGGGTGACTCATAGAAAACCATTGTTCTGGTTTCTTCTTTTAGTGCTTCTAACCTTGTTTGTCGTCCTTTTTTCTGTGGAAGAAACCCCTCAAAAACAAACCTATCCGACGGCAACCCGGAAGCAACTAATGCGGGCACAAACGCCGTGGGGCCCGGCAGGCACTCTACCCTGATGTCTTTCTTGAGGCACTCTCTCACCAGCAAAAAACCGGGATCACTTATAGCCGGGGTGCCGGCATCAGAGATCAATGCCATTTTTTTTCCCTCCTTCATCTGACCGATGAGGTCTTCTACCGTCTTGTGTTCGTTGTGGATGTGGTAGCTTTTGAGTGGCTTTTTGATGTCGTGGTGTTTGAGCAGAATGCCGGAGGTGCGGGTGTCCTCGGCCAGGATCAGGTCCACGCTACTGAGTACCTCGAGGGCCTTGAATGTGATATCTTGCAGGTTGCCAATAGGCGTAGGGACAAGGTAGAGATCCGAGAGAAATTCCATTTACAGGCTGTCGATGATTTCGGCGAGTTTTCTGTCCTTGTCGGTGACAATATCCCCGGCATCGTGGGTGGACAGCTTGACTGTCACTTTGTTGTAGACATTGCTCCACTCGGGGTGGTGGTTCATCTTTTCTGCCTCGATGGCCACCTTGGTCATAAACCCGAACGCCTCGGTGAAATTCTTGAAGGTAAATACCTTAACGAGCTTATTGTCCTCTTCGTACCACATGGGAGATTGTTTAGATATTCCAAAATTAGTTAATTTTAGTGATCAGTTTTTTTTTAATCTTTGAAAGCTAATGTTGATCAACCTTTTTAAACCTAAAGTCATTTCGCTGGTAATAACCGTATTGGTTCTGTCACACATTGCCCGGGCACAAGAATCCCCCAAACTTGACTCGGCTTACATAAGGCAGGAAATGGGTAAATTTTTTGAAATGATCAATGAGCCAAAGCCTATACCTGTATTGTATATAGAGCTTAGCACCGGCCTGAATAGTTCATTGATCGCTAGAAAGTATGATTATGCCTCATTTGATGGATTTGATTCTCCTGAAATAGCCGATAACAGGACAAACAATTTTGGTCATTCCTACAATTTGGGGGTAAACTTTTCCCTGATCTTGGGAGATCGTTTTGAATTAGGGTTGGGTACGGCTTACTCTATCATACAAAGTAGTGCAGAGTATCCTTTGATTTCAGGTACAGAGGCAGGTTTTGGAATTAGTTTAACCGAATTGATTGAATATATAGATGTGCCTATTACCATGAAATACCATATTAAATCAGGTAAACTTGGCGTATATGCTTTGGCAGGTTTTTCTAATTCTGTTATGCTATCCTCAACCTTAAGCGGAAGTAACACAGGTTCAACAACAGTTTCAGCTAATGATATGGATTATTCTTTTTTAAGAAAGAAATGGCTTGGGAGCCTTATCGGTGGAATCGGCGTCCAGCGAAAGTCGCGAACCGGTGGGGTTTTTGTAGAAATCCGGTACGCTCATGGGCTCAACAATATCACCAACGGCTCTAACCGATACATTGATCAGGCGTTCAACAACAATATCGGGCATATCGAAGGATCGTCCTACATGAGAAATATTCAAGCCAACCTCGGCTATAAATTCCTAATTACACGGAAGCAATAGCCAATTACTAATTTTTCACTACCAACCGCCCCAAAACAGGCTCTTCACTCTCCGAATCAATCACAAACTGATACCATCCGGCTTTTAACACTCCACTCTGAAAGGTTATCTCATTGTTCTTCTTTGCCAACTGGCTCACAGGCATTTCCCTAACGACACGGCCATTGATGTCAAAAAGCGTAAGGGTTTTGTACGCTCCAACTCCCTGGGGAAGCACTATAGTAGTCTGCTGCGAAAAGGGATTGGGGTAAACCCTTGTGGCCTGTGTCAATTCGTTTTCTCCAATATTCATGATTTCTCCTTCTCCAATGGCCATCACAATTGTGGTAATCGATTCGGCTGGCAAGGACAAATCAGAGACCCCCTCCAAAGCACCTAGCGTTGCACAATCCTCCGATCCACTGGTGCGGTACACTTCTGATTCCAGGATGGAAAAATCACCGCTGACCACACGCACATCATAACTCTGCGATTGGCTTTTGTTGGCCAGTACCATGGTGATAGAATCCCCTGCCGTATTGGTGAAAGCCAGGGACTTGACATTGTCATTGTCCGAGGTACTCTCCAGTCTCACCCACCCAGGATGGATGAAAGCAGAATACTGCTTGAAGGCATAAAATTCCTTGGTCTTGATGTAGCCTTTTTCGGTGGTCCAGTCGGCATTGCTCCACGGAAACTCTAAATCAACCAGGCCGGCCCCATCCCAAATAAGATCCCAATACATGTATGCCACGGCGTTTTCATCATGAAAGGACTTGTACATGAGTCCCGCCAGCGAGAACCAATCGCCGCGGCTGTACTCAGTTTGGTAATGTGGGATTTCGGGGTGTAGCTCTCCTACTTTGGTAAAGTCGTCACTCACCCATGGATCGTTTTCATCTACTCCGTGGTAGAGGTGGTGGGCAATCCCATCCAGATAGTCGGGGTTCAGCGCATTCATGTAGTTCTGCACACTGTTGTACCCAATCCCAATGGTTTCTGGGCCAATGATTTTCGGTTTTTGATTACGCTGCTGGATCATGTCGTAGATTGCTTCCAGGGCTTTGTCATATCCTGCGATGGTATCCTGACTGTTGATTCTTTCCGTAGGTTGAAACAAACAAGACTCCCAGGTGGCCAGGTAATCAGGCTCGTTTTGCAGACTGATGAAATCGGGATAGATGCCGTTTGCGTTGTACTCATCGAGTGATGCAGCCCACCAGTTGGCAAAACCTTCATAATCAAACACCACCGTGCCTCCATCGATGGTGTATCGTAGCGAGCCGCCATTGGACTTGTCATTATTGGACTTGAGATAAGCCGGGGGTCCCCAAGAGGTAGACAGGATTTTTATGGGATGCCCCAGGGATTCTTCCGCCGCTTCGTAAAACTCAACGGCCCTGTCGATCATCGTTTCATCATAGTCATAGGCATTTCGATATCTGAGTATGTCCAGGCTCAATTCTCCAAAAATCGCCTCATATACCTCCGCTTTGTTGGGGTGGGCAGTGAGCCAGTTTTCGTAGTAGGCCAGTGCCGCACCAAATCCCTCCATCGTCTGATATCTTGTGTCCAGATCAACGGACACATTGTCTCGGCTTTGCGCCGAAAGGAAAAAGCCATTGAGAACCAATGCGACTATTATGAACTGTTTGAATCTTACCATTGCCTTTCTTTTTTGAATCCTGCAAATCTATGGGTTGTCGGGTAAAACAGGTGTAATGGGTGATTCGACGTAGTGTATTAAATGTTTGAATCAGACAATCAAAGTGCTGCGATTACTTCAGGATGCCCGGCAACCAACTCACCAACTCGGGAAACACAATCACCAAAATCAAAAGAATAACCTGAATGCCCACGAAGGGTATGATCCCTCGATACAAATGGCTGGTTTTGATTTCAGGAGGTGCTACTCCTTTGAGATAGAAAAGTGAAAAACCAAAGGGCGGAGTTAAAAACGAAGTTTGTAAGTTCAAGGCGATCAAGATCCCGATCCAGATCAGATCAATCCCCAGGCCTGAGAATATCGGTGCAGCCACAGGCACAATAATGAAGATGATCTCAATAAAGTCGATGAAAAAACCGGCTATAAACACGACGATCAGCACTACCGCCAAAAATAGCTCGGGACTCAATCCTCCCTGTGTGATCATTTCGGCCAGTAACCGATCCCCTCCCGTAGCCCGAAAAACCAATGAAAAGGAAGCCGCCCCAATCAATATCATAAAAACCATGCAGGTGAGAAATGTGGTATCGCGCATCACTTCCTTCAATATCTTCAAGGTGAATTTCCCCTGGATAGCCGTCAAGCCCATCGCCCCCAGTGCACCTATGGCCGCCGCTTCCGTTGGGGATGCAATCCCCGCAAAAATCGACCCCAGCACCAGCAGGATCAATGAAAAGGGCAACACAAAGGCAATGAGTATTCGCTTGAATGCGTCTTCCTTCCAAAACTCGGCTTTTTCCTCCTTTGTCATGCTAGGAGCGGATTTGGGGTTGATATAGGCAATGGCTACTATATAGACTAGGTACATCCCAACGAGGATCAATCCGGGCAATAATGCGGCTGTGAACAAATCCCCAACAGAAACATTCAACACACTCCCTAATAAAACCAACACCACAGAGGGAGGGATGATTTGCCCCAGAGTACCTGATGAGGCGATGGTTCCCGTCGCCAATTCAGGCGAATAGTTCTTTTTGAGCATGGTCGGCAGACTGATCAGTCCCATAGTAATGACGGTAGCGCCGACGATCCCCGTGGAGGCCGCAAGCATTCCCCCTACGATCACTACAGATATTGCCAATCCTCCTTTGATAGTACCAAACAAACTCGCCATAGTTTCCAGGAGATTTTCGGCAAGACCGGACTTCTCCAGCATGATGCCCATAAAGACAAAAAGTGGAACGGCGATCAGCACGAAATTGTGCATCGTGCCATAGATCCGAAGGGACAGCAAATAGAAAAAATCGACATCATACAATATCACTCCTGCAACGATCGACAATCCACCCAGCGTAAATGCCACGGGATAGCCAAATAATATCAGCACAAAGACCAGAGCAAAAAGAAGCAATGGTAGGTATTCGGTCATGCTTCAGGTTTTAGCCAGGTGGAGAAAGATTTTAGCAGCAACGACAAGGCCTGCAAGAAAAGAAGCAGAGCACCCAAAGGGATCATGGATTTGATAATGAACCGATACGGCAGGCCTCCCGGCTCGGGACTCGACTCGCCAATCTGCCATGCATCCATGACAAACGGAATCGATGTCCATATCACTACCAAACAAAAGGGAATAAGAAAAATGAGTGTCCCTATAAAATTGACCAATGCCTGGTTTTTCGCTGAAAAGCGCGAATAGAAAACATCCACCCGCACATGCTTATCATGCTTTAGAGTATAGGCGGCGCCCAGTAGAAATAATGCAGCAAACAAATGCCACTCCATCTCCTGATTTGCAGAGCTATTCCAGTTGAATAGATATCTCAGAACCACATCCACCCCGATGAGTAGCACGAGCAGCAAACTAAGCCAGGAGACGCCTCTTCCTGCCCTTTCTACGAGATCATCAATAAGTGCGACGAGGTTCGTCTTCATATTCTGAGCCTTTGATCCGCCAAATTATACAGTTTCGTCGAAAACCTAAAACATTGCTATTCAGTGCACTTGATTTCTCATCAGTATTTTCTTTATTTTGATTATTATCCAAAAATGTAACACTGTGTAAACTCCTATCCCGGATCAAATCCTACCAAATCATGGCTTCATTCCCAATCAAGATACTCGTCCTTTTCTTCATTGTAGTGTTTACCACTCCTTGCCTGGGTCAGCAAATAGGCCCTCAGGTGCTCAGCGCTGCAAGTGGAGGTGGGTTCAACACGGATGTACAACTCGTCTGGTCTGTAGGCGGTGCACTTATCGGTAAATACAATGAACACCCCGATGTGCAGCTTGGCGAGGGGCCAATCCAAACGGAAATCTATGTCGTACCCTATGGCATATCACAGTTTAATTCAAGTTTCAAAGTCTATCCAAACCCGGCTACTGATAAACTCTACGTGGTAGGCGAGAATATTTCTGAGGGTTTTGTTATTCAGATCTATGACCTCACAGGCATACTTGTTTTAGAAAAAGAGTTCAATTCCCTGTCCCAGGAAGGAGTCGACGTTTCCGGCATCAGTCAGGGGCCTTATTTGCTGCAAATCCTCAACCAGCAAAAGCAGCGAATCAACCAATTCAAAATATTAAAAACCAATTGATATGAAAAAGAGCCTAATGGCCGTACTAGCGGTCTTACTTATAAGCACTGGTGCGTTTTCTCAAGCCCCAGCACTATTCAACTACCAGGCCATAGCCCGCGACGGATTGGGTGACCCGATATCCAATCAGCAGGTAGCCTTTAAGATCAGTATTTTGCAGGGCAGTGCCAGTGGCTCTGTCGTCTACAGCGAAATGCACATAGTACAGACCAATGACTATGGCATGGTGTCCCTTTTGATCGGTGATGGTGACTCACAGGTTGGGACGATCGCTGACATCAATTGGGGGTCAAACTCCTTCTATATCAAGGTAGAATTGGACGAGACCGGTTCGGGTCAGAGGCTCAATGATATGGGAAGTGCTCAGCTCCTCAGCGTACCCTACGCTCTGTATGCAGAGACCACAGGCGCAGGAGCTCAGGGCGAGAAAGGGGATCCGGGGGCTTCGGCTTACGAAATTTGGATAAAAGCCGGTAATGTAGGGTCAGAGCAGGATTTTTTAAACTCACTAATGGGCGATCAGGGTGAAAAAGGAGAGAAAGGTGATGTCGGTGATCAGGGAGTAGCCGGACTGGATGGCAATGACGGAGATTCGGCCTATCAACTGTGGCTGGATGCCGGCAATTCAGGCTCGATTGATGACTTTCTCACATCGTTGGTTGGCCCGCAAGGATTGCAGGGACTACAGGGGCCACAAGGAGAACAAGGCATACAAGGAGAGCAGGGACCACAGGGCGACCCTGGAATAGAAGGCCCGCAAGGCGAGCAAGGAGATAAAGGTGACAAAGGGGATCAGGGAGATCCGGGATTAGCAGGAGTAGATGGTGCCTCGGCCTATCAACTATGGTTAGATGCCGGTAATGTTGGGACAATTGATGATTTTCTTGCTTCATTAATTGGAGAGCAAGGCGATCAAGGTATCCAGGGCGAGCAAGGGCTGCAGGGCCTACAGGGTGTGGCAGGTATACAAGGAGACCCAGGCATCAACGGTCTGTCTGCCTATGAACTTTGGCTCGAAGCGGGCAATAGTGGCACCCTTCAGGATTTTATCAATGCCCTTGGGGGTGGTATTGGAGCCTCCGCCTATGACTTGGCTGTATCGGAAGGTTATGTGGGAACTCTGGAGGAATGGCTGGCAAGCTTAAATGGAGCCGATGGCGCTCAAGGCCTCCAGGGAGAACAAGGACCTCAGGGAATCCAAGGGATTCAGGGTATTCAAGGAGAACCGGGTATACAAGGCATCCCCGGCTCAGATGGGGCTCCCGGACTACCGGGCGATCCCGGTGCTCAAGGTGATGATGGAGCTTCGGCTTATGAATTAGCCGTGGCAGAAGGTTTTGTTGGTACGTTGGAAGAGTGGCTGGCAAGCCTGAATGGAGCTGATGGTGCTCAAGGCCCTCAGGGTATTCAAGGACCCCAAGGTGAGCCAGGTGCACAAGGAAATCCGGGTGCTGACGGGCCACAGGGTGATCCTGGTGCTGCTGGCGATGACGGAGCATCAGCTTATGAACTGGCCGTGGCAGAAGGCTTTGCTGGGACTTTGGAAGAATGGCTGGCAAGTCTGAATGGCGCCGATGGCGCTCAAGGCCCACAAGGTGAGCAAGGACCTCAGGGTATTCCGGGCCTTCCAGGATCGGATGGAGCTCCGGGACTCCCTGGCCTTCAAGGAGAACAAGGTCCTCAAGGGGAAACTGGTGCTGACGGAATTGCTTGCTGGGATTTGAACGGCAATGGAATCCCAGATCTGATTTCAGAAGATATAAATAATGACGGTTCTGTAGATGCAAAAGATTGTCGCGGTGCGAATGGTTCAGATGGTGCTCAAGGCCCCCAGGGAGACCCTGGAGCTGTCGGCGCTAATGGTGCAAATGGAATCAATTGCTGGGATGTAAATGGAAATGGCATCAATGACCCTGACGAGGATGTAAACGAAGATGGTGATTTTGACTATGAAGACTGCCAGGGCTCAAATGGTGCAGATGGTAACAACGCCTATGTACATATACGATGGGGGGACACTGCTACACCAGACCCTCTATTGACACAACCCGCTGACTATATCGGTGTGTATTCGGGTCCATCAGCGACTGCCCCAAATACCCACTTGAGTTACAATTGGTATCAATACAAAGGAGACCAGGGTGATCCAGGGGCAACTGGTGCTCAAGGACCAACAGGCCCCACAGGTCCACAAGGACCTACCGGACCCGCAGGACAGGATGCAACGCTAGGCGTACAGTACTATTATGTGTCTCCTGATGAATTTAAACCATATGATGACAATGATAAAGTAAGTGGATGGTCAGTAGAAATAGATGAAACCGTCGCCATAGAGAATAGAAAGGCATATATGTTTATCTCCGATGGAGGAAGTGGGTTAGTCGGAATGATTGCCAAATTGGATTTACCAGATGGGGCAGTGGTTTCAACACTGGACATTCATGCCGACGATAGAGATGCTGAAAATTTTGGAAGAGTTGCAGTTTTGGAAGTGGGATTTGGTGGCAAATCTTCAAGTGCTATAATTACTCTTTCAAGCCTTCAAAACGGATCTGTGACTACTTGGTCAGGGGAAGCTCCCATAGATACAGAGAACAATGCTTATTATGTGCTCTTCAAGGGAGGGCTAACACAATCGCCCAGCAACATTATGAGTAGTGTATATAGTATAAGAATTACCTACGAGGTTAAAAATTAACCTCTCATTTCACATTCAGCCCCGCTTGCCTGGAAGCCCTCCAGGCAGGCTGAATAGCTGCTAATAGAGTAATGATCACTATGCATATTGCCGAATAAATAAAATCACTGAAAAGCATCTTGACAGGATAAGCGGCCATCACCGCCGACTCCACGCCCATCTGAATCAATCCATATTTTTGTTGGCTGGCAGCCAGTAAGAAACCGAGCACCAAGCCGCTCCCAGCTCCTGCCAGAGCGATGAGGACACCCTCTGAAAAGAAGATCTTTCGGATCAGCCGACGGGATGCACCCATGGCCATCAGGATACTGATGTCTCCTTTCTTTTCTGTCACCAGCATGGATAGGGAGAAAAATATATTGACAGAGGCAATCGCCACGATGAGCGAAAGCGTGATAAAGATAAATAGCTTCTCTACCTGTAGGATTTTGTAAATGTCTGCATGTTGCTCATCAGCCGTCAAAATCTTGAATTGATCGCCCAACTTTCCTTTGAGTCGGGCTTGTAATTCGGGCACATCTGCATTCGGCTCAAGCAGTAGCTCCAGGGATGATCGCTTGCCATGATAGGCAAACAGATTCTCAGCAAACACCAGCGGAGTAAAAATATAATTGTCATCATAGTATTGCTCGAGCGCAAAGACACCTCCTGTGAGAATCGTCGATCGCTTGTAATAGCTACTGGGATTCAACGAACCCGGCTTGACGTTCTTGGGGTAATAAAGCTGCAATGGATACAGTTTATTCCTCAGTGCTATTCCCATCTTATTCAAGATTCCACGTCCAATAATCGCATTGAGATTGGCCCCGTCAGAAAACTGGTATTCCCCTTCTTCAATCGCATCCTTCATTCGTTCATGCTCAATGAAATTATCTGAGTATCCTTTCACCCGTACGATCATCTGCGCATTGTTGTATCTCACAAGGGCATTGTCCTCCACCACTTCGATGATATCAATAACACCCTGCTCAGATTCTATCGAATTCTTTAGTTCATTGGTGAATTCAAAAGACTTGCCTTTCACAGGCAGGATTTGAATGGGGGCATCAAACTCCCCATAGATACCCCTGAGTATGCCTTCCATGCCATTGAATACGGATAAAGCTATAATTAACACAGCCGTACCAAAACACACCACGATCATGGATATGATCGCTATGACATTGATGAAGTTCTTTTTTTTCTTAGAAAAGAAGTACCGTCGTGCTATAAAAAATGACAGGTTCATCTACTCAGCCTCACCGTCCTCCTCAGGCGCGGGGGGTATGTCCAGTCCGGCCAGCAGACTTTCTATTCGCTGGGCATTGGCCTGGGTTTCGTCTAGGTAAAAGAGCAGATCAGGAACGATACGCACCTGCTTACCGATTTTTTGACCCAAGACTTTTCGGATCTCGCTTTTCCGATCATTGAGCATCTGCACAAAACCTGCGGGATCATCATTGAGCATGAGACTCAGGTAGATCTTGGCAAAACTCAGATCCGGACTGATGTCCACGTCCGTGACGGTAACGAACGTCTTGCCAAACCAATGTTTTGAATCTCTTTGGAATATTTCGCTCAGATCCTTTTGGATCAGGCCTTCGTATTTTTTTTGTCTGGTGCTACTCATGATCTAATGGTGCAAATATCCCTATTAATTTAATTTATCTTTTGAATAACCCGTATTTTCGTAGCATTTACAGATTTAATCGTCACATAAGCGCGTGATTACCTACTTCAGAGCCAATGACCCCTATCGTCTGGTCGCTGCTTTCCTCCTCCTGGTGGTTATCCGATCCATCATACTAGGTGTCGGTGTGCCTGAACTGCTACCCGAGCTCAAGTGGCAGATGATCGGTGAGCGACTGGGCAACGGAGCGATCATGTATCGTGACCTGTGGGATTACACTTCTCCTCTGGCCGCCTTTGTGTACAAGTGGCTCTACATCCTTTTCGGCAAAAGCCGAATCCCCTACTTCGTACTGTCTACCATCCTGGTGATTTTTCAGGCTGCCGTATTCAACAATGTCTTGCTCCTAAACAAGGCCTACAACCAAAACACCTATGTGCCGGCGGTCGTCTATGTCATTTTCATGAATGCGTATACCGATTTCATGACATTGTCTCCTGTCTTGATGAGCATGACTTTTACACTTCTGGCCATCAACAATGTATTCAAACGAATGGACAACACCACAAAGGACAGTCTGTTCGTAAACACCGGT
This sequence comes from Reichenbachiella sp., assembly GCA_965222305.1. GTDB lineage: Bacteria > Bacteroidota > Bacteroidia > Cytophagales > Cyclobacteriaceae > Reichenbachiella. Next base: position 4,331,734 of record OZ244943.1, on the reverse strand, counting down.
ATTTTCCTGGGGATTGCCACCCTGTTTTATCTACCTTCTTTTCTCTTTTTGATCGTCACAATGATTTCGCTGGTCATCTACACCGGATCTATTTTGAGACGGATGCTGTTGTTGATGTATGGATTTGCCATTATCCTGATCCTTGCCAGCGTCTTTTACTACTGGCATGATTCAGCATCAAACTTTCATAGTTTCTATTACGGTTCGGTATTTTCTGTTTCGGCATACCCATATCTCTCCTGGTCTGATATATGGTGGTCAGCAGTCGTTCCCTTAGGCATACTGGTTTTTTCTGTTTTTAAAATGATCCAGGATGGTCGATACATAAATTTTCAGGTGAAAATTCAGTACGTCATGTTTTTCTACATAATTAGCGGACTGATTGCAATGTTGTTGATCAAAGATGTTTCCACGTATCAACTAATCTACTTCGTGCCGTTTGTGGTTTTTTTCGTATCTCACTATTTGCTTACTGTTAAGCATTGGATCGCTGTAGAAAGCTCCGCTCTGGTGATTGTGCTTTTGATTTTCCTGAACCACGGTTTTTCACAAAGTGGATTTCTCTTTTTGAATCCGTACGCTGACTATAGCGGTATCAAGGTGAAAGAAACCAACTCCGGTGAAAGTTTGCTGATTTTGGGCGAAGACCTGAATCAATACAGCGGAGCCAGTCTGGCCACTCCATTTCTGAATTGGCAGCTCTCGAAAGAGATATTCGAGAACCCTAACTATTACGATAATTCGTCCCTGATCTATACGGAATTCACAAAGAACCCTCCACAAAAAATAGTCGATCGTGAAGGCCTGATGCCAGGATTATATGCCAAGATTCCTTGGATCGAGCAGCACTACAGGCCCGACCCCATCAATCGCCAGACTTATCTATTCAAGGATTAGCAGGGGATTTTGTCTACCCTTCTTTGATGACGCCCCCCTTCAAATGCTGTACTGAAGAAGGTCTTGATCATGCTTTGCGCTTCATCATACGAAGTAAAACGAGCCGGAATGCAGATGACATTGGCATCGTTGTGTAAGCGAATAAGCTCTGCCACTTCGTCGTTCCAGCAGAGGCCTGCACGGATGCCCTGGTGTTTGTTGGCCGTGATGGCCACACCGTTGCCACTACCACAGATCAATATACCATATTCATTGGAGCCGCTGAGGATAGATTCTGTCAATGGATGTACATGATCAGGATAGTCAACAGACGCATCAGAGTCCGGTCCAAAATCCTGCACTTCATGGCCTTCTGACTCCAGATATTCTATGAGCCTCCCTTTGTATTCAAATCCTGCATGGTCTCCTCCAATGGCTATTTTCATGATAGTAAGGTGTTTATAGTTTCTACTGTTTTTTTAAATCATTTGTTCGGCTTGTCGCTTCTTATATGCCCGCTTGCATACGCCAATGCTAAATTCATACAGTCCTATAAGCGGTATTGCAATTAGTATCTGGCTAAAAGGATCTGGTGGAGTGAGCATCGCTCCAAGTAGGAAGATCACAACGATACCGTGCTTTCTATAGGTCTTCATTAGCTGCGGGGTAATGATGCCTGCCTTGGTCAGGAACAAAACCACCATGGGCAACTGAAATAGCAACCCACAACCCAGCACAATGGTAGATACGCTCGAAACGTACGATACAATATCGAAATCATTTCTAATGGCGTCCATCAGTTGGTAGTCACCCAAAAATTTGACCATGAGCGGACAAATAATCAGATATCCAAAGGAAACACCAATCGTGAAAAGTAAGCTTACATAGAAAACAGCGCCTCTCGCCACTCGTTTTTCATTAATGTATAGGCCTGGCTGAATGAAGCGCCAGATTTCCCAAAACACATAGGGGAATGCGACTACAAGGCCAATAACAAACGAACCAACTATGTGCATGGTAAACTGTCCCGTAAGGGTACGACTCTGCATTTGGAAGTTGAGCTGATCAATGCACAGGGCCGGCGAGTTCAGCACCTCGGCCAGTTGACACAACCACTGGTATGTCCAAAAGTCAATATTGGCAGGACCAAAGATGATCTTGCCAAAAAAGAAATCCTTGGCCAAAAATGCCACTATGGTGAACACCCCGATGGCGATAACCGCACGGATGATGTGCCAGCGCAGTTCCTCAAGATGGTCCAGAAAGGACATCTCCGTGGCATCTGCACCTATAGAATCCTCAGAGGTTTCGGCCGCCAGTTTTCTCAGCTCAGACAAGCGAGTCTAAATGAGTGTACAACGGAAATTCCTTCATCCATTCGTTTACTTCAGACCGAACAGCCGATAGATTGGACTCATTTTCAGGGTCGGAAAGCACCTTGTCGATGAGTTCTACGACTCTTACCATATCTTCCTCCTTCAGCCCTCGAGTGGTTACTGCAGCAGATCCAACCCTCATTCCTGAGGTAACGAATGGTGATTTATCATCGAATGGCACCATGTTTTTGTTTACTGTAATGTCCGCTTGTACCAGGGCGTTTTCAGCGATTTTACCTGTCAGATCCTTGGATCTTAGATCAATAAGTGCGCAGTGGTTGTCTGTACCTCCAGAGATCACCTTGTAGCCTTTTTTCATAAAGGCATCCGCCATGGCCTTGCCATTTTTCTGTACCTGTACAATGTAAGTCAGGTAATCATCCGAAAGAGCCTCGCCAAAAGCAATCGCTTTAGCAGCGATCACGTGCTCAAGCGGGCCTCCCTGTGTGCCCGGGAATACCCCGGAATCGAGCAATGAAGTCATCGTCCTCAATGCACCTTTTGGAGTCTTCAGTCCAAACGGATTTTCAAAATCTTCTCTCATCAGGATCATACCCCCTCTTGGTCCTCTTAGGGTCTTGTGGGTAGTAGTGGTGATGATATGACAGTACTCCAAAGGATCACTTAATAGGCCTCTGGCAATCAATCCGGCAGGGTGGGAAACATCGGCCAACAAAATGGCGCCTACTTCATCGGCAACTTCCCGAAACCTCTTGTAATCCCAATCTCTGCTATAAGCTGATGCACCACAAACGATCATTTTTGGTTTTTCGCGCAAAGCGACCTCCTCGAGCATATCATAGTCGATGGTGCCGGTCTCTTCTTTTACTCCATAGAAAAATGGCTGGTACAGCTTTCCTGAAAAATTGACTGGCGAACCATGGGTCAGGTGGCCTCCGTGGGACAGGTCAAAACCTAGAATTTTGTCTCCCGCATTAAGACAAGCGAGCATTACCGCCGCATTGGCCTGAGCCCCCGAGTGGGGTTGTACATTGGCCCAAGTGGCGCCGAATAGTTCCTTGGCACGCTCCCGAGCGAGATCCTCGACCTGGTCTACTACCTCACATCCTCCATAGTATCTTTTACCGGGCAGACCCTCTGCGTATTTGTTGGTCAGGACACTACCTGCAGCCTCCATCACCTGGCTGGATACGAAGTTTTCTGATGCAATGAGCTCGATGCCGCTTTCCTGACGTTCGCGCTCATTTTCAATCAATTTAAAAATCTCAAGATCTCTGTTCATGGTGTCAATTTTTCTATGAGGCGCAAATCTACTGGAAGCGATTTATTTAACAAAGATTTCGCAACCCTCGAAAGCTCAATTGTTTGAGAAGCACATATAATTTGCTTCACGCAATATTTTCACTCCACACAACGCTGATCTTATTTTTTATAAAGAAAACCTCAAGTTATATTTGACTTCCGATGCCCAATTAGATCAGCTAACAACATAAAAACACGGGATCGAGAGATAGTGTTGAGTATTAAGGGATGAAGTCCACCGAGGTAAAATTAGATATGCTCCAGATTGTCAAGGATCCCATTTTGCGATTGGATCGCGAGGGCAATGTATTGCAGCAGCACTTTCATGAAGACGGTGACCCAGCATTTGCTGACCTGGAGCTCCTAGGCAAAAACATCGGAGAATTTGAGTTCTTCAGAGACATCAAGGACATCATTCCCATTTGTCTGGAAAATCACGAATCACAAACGACGTATTTTTCCTGGGCCTATGGCGGACAGCTCAAGCACTATGAAAGCCTCATGGAGTATGAGACCGACAGCACGGTGCTGGTGGTGGTTCATGAGATCACCAAGAAAAAGCAACGGGACAACGAGCTCCTGGAATACTCCGACCTGATCCAAAACATCTACGAAAGTACGGCTTCCTGGACTGGGCATGATTACCTAGACCACCTCACCATCCAGCTGGCAAAGTCACTTAACTCAGACTGCACGGCCATTTTTGTGGTTAATCCCAAAACAGAGAGGCTGGAAACCGTTTCGATCTGGGAAGACGGAAGTATCGCTAAGAACTTTGACGGAGAGGTCGACGGATCACCGTTTTATGCTATTGTTTCTGAGGGGTTGCTAGAGATCCGCTCAGGTTTTGAGAAACTCTATCCGGATTTTTTCCTTTTGGAAAAAGTAAAGGCGGAAAGCTTTGTGGGCATCCCCATGTACTACAAGCAATCTGACGAACAGGCGATTGGCTTTATGGCGACCCTTTACAAGGAGCCTATAGAATCGGTTCGCCAGATTGACAAGATCTTGCAGATATTTTCGGCCCGGGCTGCCACCGAGTTGGAGCGGATGGAAAACCTCAAAAAACTCGAAAGCAGTGAACAAAAGTTTAAAACCCTCTACAACAATACACCGGCACTTTTCAACTCCGTAGACAAAAACGGTGTAATTATAGAGGTAGGAGATTTTTTCCTTGAGATCACCGGTTACCTCAGGGAAGAAGTAGTAGGCAAAGCGGCAGTAAAATTTGTAACCAAGGAATCTCGGGAATTCGGCATGAAGGAGGTCTTTCCGAAGTTTATGAGGCTTGGATACTGCAAAGACATCCCATTACAGTTTATTAAAAAGAATGGAGACATCCTCGACGTTCTTTTTTCCGCCACGGTAGTCAATGACGATGATGGCCAGTTCGAAAAGGTCGTAACCAACCTAAATGATGTAACCGAGCTCAGGAGGATCGAAAACGAACTCAAAGAGCGTGAGGCCAAAGTAGTAGAAGCAGCCAATCGCTACCAATCCCTATTCGACAATTCACCGGTAGGTATCATCATTCATACGGATGGAATTATTCGCCAGGTGAATAGCGAAACCATTCGCCTGGCCAGAGGAAAATCTGATAAGGACTTTATAGGCAAAAAAGCCATTGATTTTGTCCACCCTGATTCTCAAAAAATTGCGCTGGAACGCATTGATAAAATTTTCAAAACCAAAAAATCCCACCGAAACGAGCAGAAGTTTATTTGCATTGATGGATCGGTCATAGAAGTAGAGGCAATTGGCACGTTGATCAACTACGAGGGTAAGCCATCGATCCAAATCGCCCTAAATGACATTACTGAACGGAAGCAGGCGGAACAAAAAATCATTGAGCGTGACCAAAAGCTCAACACCCTCAATGAAAACCTGGCCCGGCAAAACAGCCAGTTGGAGGAATTTGCCCACATCGCCTCTCACAACCTGAGGGCACCGGTAACCAACATGCTTTCTCTTGTCAAAATTTACGAGAACGACCCGACACAGGAAAATCACGAATTTGTCTGGAGCAACATCAGCAAAACAATCAGAAACCTGGACGAAACACTCATCGAACTTAATGATGTGGTAAAAACATCCTGGGAACTGGATAAGAAAATGAGGAATCTCACTTTTGAATCGATCCTTGACAAAATACTTGAAAGTATAGCCAGTGAGGTGAAGCGACTCGATGCCAAAATTGAGACGGATTTCAAAAAGTTACCGTCGATCTATTACCCTAAAGTGTATTTGGAGAGTATTCTGCAAAATCTGGTGACCAATGCATTGAAATATTCTGACAAAGACAGAAAACCTTTGATAATAATCAAGAGTCAGGTCATCAAAGGGCAGGCGGTGCTCACCGTCCAAGACAATGGCGTGGGAATTGACCTGAAAAAATATGGAAAGAAGTTATTCGGCTTGCGAAAGACCTTTCACGACCATGAAGATGCTCGAGGGGTAGGGCTGTTTATCACCAAGGCACAGATAGAATCTATGGGTGGTACGATCAAGGTCGAAAGTGAGGTGGGCAGTGGCTCAATTTTCATGATAAATTTTGGAGATTTATGATTTATTTGGGAGCTTTATTTAGCTTGGGGAGAGTATCTCCATCATCGAGCTATTGGTGTGAACAGAGGATTTAGAACAAATGGGAGAGAAAAGAAAAATAGCGATCATCGATGATGATGAGGTGTTTCACCTTATCATTCAAAAACAACTCGAAATGAAAAAATTGAGTTGTGAACTGCTCAAGTTTTACAACGGCGAGGGTGCAATCAATTATTTCAGGGAAAATGTTGGTCAAAACGGCAATGTGCCTGAGTTGGTGATGCTGGATGTAAACATGCCGGTAAAAGATGGTTGGGGTTTTCTGGAGGAATTCAACAAACTACCTGGAGACTTTCGAAAAAATATCAAAATATACATGGTCACCTCTTCGGTGATACAGTCGGACATCGACCGAGCTACAAAGCATGAAGATGTGGTAGAGTTCGTGAGCAAACCCATCACCAACGACAAACTCGAAGAGATATTCCTGACGAACTAGAGGCTAGTTCTCTTCATCATAAAACAGGGTGTAAAAGTGTTTATTCTTTTCCTGATCAAATCCCCTTATGATGTTTTCCCTGTTTCCGTGGACATACACATGAAAATTTTTGTCCAGCTTGATGACTGAGCGGATATAACGTTTGGTCTTGCTGATGGCTGGCTTTGAAAGTTCGAACTGGCGACCGTCCAGCTGAGGATATTCCTGGCTTTTTTCTTCACTAAATGCTTCAAACTTCTCTATCAATTCCGGTTGCTGTAGCACCTTTTCCTGATAGTCGGTCTGGTCAAAAAACTCATTATTTTTTAGGTAGTCTAGCGATTCGTTGATCAACGCAATCTTTTCACTGCTCTCTTCCTGTTCAAAGCTGCTTTGCGCAAATTCCTGTACATTGTTGATCAGCGTCTGAGTTTGAAAGTAATTATCTTTCACCTTATTGATATTGAGGAAACCCGACCAGGAGCTTTCGTCACCTGCCTTAGCCTTTTTGTCAACCACCAAGCATTGATACCCGTCTTCCACTTGTGAATTAAAAACCATCAATCCCCTGGGCATTTTGCCATGGCTACATCCCGATAGAAGTTTTAGCTGGTCATTCGAGTCCGAAAATGACAAAAAATGTTCTTTACTTTCAAAAAGAGAAATCCCAATGACATCAGTGACCTCATCATCAATCACGCAGTCCTCATAGTAAATGATCGATAAAAAAGACTTTTCAGCCAAAACGGAATCCGAATTGACCAATGCTGATAGGAATAAGTCGATTTCTGCCGAATCAAGCCCAGTAAGTTCAAACATTCTCCCGATACCCTGCAAATGAGGGAAGGTCTCCACGGGTATGCTGAATCTTTCGTCTCGGTTGAAAGGCTTGAAAAAAAACTTGATCAGTTCCTTATTCTGAACCGGATTGATCTTGTTTTCTGACACCAGGTGAAACCTTCCATCAAAAAACTGATATACATGAGCATGCTTGACTACTGCCTGGGATACTACGACCATCGCTTTTAATTTATGGCCTAAAATAATAAGAAAGGTTGATTGCTAATGTCGGTATTTTCCAGAGCGGATGTTTTCCACCCATTCCTGATTGCTCAGGTACCAATCAACGGTGATTTCGATTCCCTCCTCAAACTGCAAGGAGGGCTTCCAACCAAGTTCTTTAGAAATTTTGGTAGAATCGATGGCATATCTGAGGTCATGACCTGCACGATCTGTGACGTATGTGATTAGTTTGGCGCTTTCACCTTCTTCACGGCCCAGTTTCTTGTCCATCACTTTGCAGAGCACATTCACCAGGTCAATGTTCTTCCATTCATTGAATCCCCCAATGTTGTAGGTCTCTCCTTTTTCACCCGTGTGATAAATGGTGTCTATGGCGGTCACATGATCCATGACATAGAGCCAATCGCGGATATTCTCGCCTTTTCCGTAAACAGGTATAGGTTCCTTGTTCACTATCTTGTCAATACATACGGGTATCAGCTTTTCGGGAAACTGATTCGGGCCGTAGTTATTGGAGCAATTGGATACTACAATTGGTAGTTTGTAAGTATTTTCATAGGCCCTCACAAAGTGATCAGAGCTGGCCTTTGAAGCTGAATAGGGTGACTGAGGGTCATAAGGCGTTGTTTCCAAAAAGAATTCTCCCGGCTCAAGCGATCCGTATACCTCATCAGTTGATACATGGTAGAAAAGCTTTCCCTCGTAGTTGCCTGACCAGAGATCCTTGGCTGCATTGAGGAGATTAACAGTACCGATTACATTGGTCTTCACAAAAGCTGAGGGATCCTCTATCGAGCGATCCACATGAGACTCAGCAGCCAAGTGGATCACTCCATCAAATTGTTCTTTTTGAAATAACTCGTTGATAAAATCTCCATCAACTATATCACCTTTTACAAAGGTGTAATTGGCAGCATCTTCAATATCAATCAGATTCTCCTTGTTTCCTGCATAGGTCAAAAAGTCCAGATTGAATATTGAATAATCAGGGTACTTTATTACAAAATGCCTTACAACGTGAGAACCTATGAACCCGGCTCCTCCGGTAATCAGAATTTTTTTCATGGTAGTTTAGTCCAGCGTTTTCTGCCAATTCCAGGCATCCAATAATGCCTTTTCCATATCAAACTTTGCTTGCCAGTTGAGCAGTTCTTTTGATTTTGTGGCATCGGCGTATACCGCAGGAATATCTCCTTCCCTTTTAGGGCCGATTTTATAGTTTAACTTTTCACCGGTGACTTTTTCAAACTTACTGACCAACTCTAGCACACTGGCACCAATACCAGTTCCTACATTGACTGCCTCACATACAGATTCAGACTCTTTATCCAGGTACTCAAAAGCTTTGATGTGAGCTAGGGCCAAATCAGTTACATGGATAAAGTCCCGGATGCAACTACCATCGGCTGTGTCATAATCATCTCCAAAAACAGTAAGTTCATCTCTTAAACCCGCTGCTGTCTGAGTAATAAAGGGAACTAAGTTGCTTGGCACACCTTTTGGCAACTCTCCGATCAAAGATGACTCATGTGCGCCGATGGGGTTGAAATATCTTAGCAACACTGCCTTATAATCATCCTGTGCATGTACAAAATCCTCTACAATTTGTTCGCTGAAAATTTTGGTGCTACCGTAGGGCGATCCAGCTTTTTTGATTTCAGCAGACTCGTCTACTGGTAGCCGCTCTGGAACGCCATATACCGTACATGAAGAAGAAAACACAAGGTTGGTACAATCGTGAGCCTGACTTACCTCCAAAATGGAAATCAGGCTCGCAAGGTTATTATGATAGTACTTGAGTGGAGCATTAACTGATTCACCCACTGCCTTATCTGCCGCAAAGTGGATGACCCCATGAATCTTGTGCTCCTGAAATATAGTGGTCAGAACTGATCGATCCACACAGTCTCCCTGATAGAATATCAGAGGCCTTCCTGTAATCTGCTCGATTCGATCCCTGATCCAAATTTCAGAATTGGCAAGGTTATCTATGACTATGGGATTATAACCTTCATTGATCAGCTCCACACAGGTGTGTGAACCAATGAACCCCAATCCTCCTGTTACAAGTACGTTCTTCATCTAATTATGAAACGGTAGACCGTCCGATACTATAATAGGTAAACCCTTGTTCCTTCATCAAGGAGGTTTCGTATAAGTTACGACCATCAAAAATAATAGGACTGGTCAGTGAGTTTTTGATCTTGTCAAAGTCCGGTGTACGGAATACTGGCCACTCGGTCATGATCAGCAGGGCATCAGCACCTTGCAATGCATCATACTCGTCTTTACAATATTCTATCTTATCGCCGATTATTCCCTTCACATTTTCCATTGCTTCAGGGTCATAGGTTTTAATAATTGCTCCCTCCTTGAGTAGTTCATTGATGTTGACTAGGGCCGGTGCTTCTCGGATGTCATCAGTATATGGCTTAAAGGCAAGTCCCCAGACTGCAAATGTTTTCCCTTTGAGGTCACCACCATAATGCTCCTTCAAGCGATCCACAATTTTCAGCTTTTGGTCATGATTTTTCTCCATGACAGCCTTCAAAATTCTGAAATCATATTCTACTTCACTAGCAGATTTGGCTAATGCCTGCACATCTTTTGGGAAGCAGCTGCCACCGTATCCAATACCTGCAAACAAGAATCTCTTCCCGATCCTGGAATCTGTACCAACACCTTTCCTCACCATATCTACGTCAGCACCCACCAACTCGCACATGTTGGCTATTTCATTCATAAATGTGATTTTGGTAGCTAGGAATGAGTTTGCTGCGTACTTGGTGAGCTCCGCAGACTTTTCGTCCATTACTATGATTGGATTGCCTTGTCGTACTAGTGGGGCGTACAACTCCTCCATGATTTTGGTAGCTTTCGCTGAAGATGTTCCAATCACTACTCTATCTGGCTTCATAAAGTCCTCCAGCGCGACACCTTCTCTCAAAAACTCAGGGTTGGACACTACATCAAAATCAACTTTGGCTGCTTTCGCGATTTCAGCAGTCACTTTATCAGCAGTACCAACAGGCACCGTACTCTTGTCTACGATCACCGTGTATTTTTTCAGGATAGGCCCAAGTTCGGTTGCAACATTCAGAATGTAGGTAAGATCGGCCGAGCCATCTTCACCTGGAGGTGTTGGCAAAGCCAAGAAAATAATTTCCGCGCCTTCTATACCTTGCTCTAGCTCAGTGGTGAAATGCAGTCTTCCTTGTTTGATGTTTCTTTCAAAAAGAACCTCAAGCCCAGGCTCATAGATTGGGATAACCCCGTTTTTAAGTTTTTTGACTTTTTCTTCATCGATATCGATGCATGTTACCTGGTTTCCTGTTTCGGCGAAGCAAGTACCGGTCACTAGACCGACGTACCCTGTTCCTACTACTGCAATTTTTTTCACGTGCGTATTATGTTAAAATTAGGATGGCAAAACTAGAACCTTTCATAAAAAAACCATGCTCATAGTCAGGAATTTGAAGGATAATTTAAGTTTCCCAAAACCGGAAAAACAAAGAGTTTAGGAAGACTAATATTTACTAAAAATATGTTTCATTTTGAATGAATTTCTATAGCTTTGCAGCCCAATTAAAAAAATCGATTGATGTTAATTATAAACGTAAAAGAGAACGAATCAATAGATAAGGCCCTTAAGAGGTTCAAAAAGAAGTTTGAAAAAACAGGAGTTTTGAGAACTCTTAGAGCTAAAAGTTTTCACGAAAAGAAGTCAATAAAAAGAAGATCTGAGTTGATCAGGGCTGCATACAAGCAAAAAATGTACGCCAAAGAAAACTACTAAGATCAGTGGTTTTTTACCCTTCTTTTCGATATGTTAGTATTACCTTCACTTAGGTAATACTAATGATCCAATCCTTTCTCAAATACCTTCAGCACGAAAAAAGATTTAGTCCACACACTGTCTTGTCCTACGAGACAGATCTAAATCAATTCACCCAATACCTTTCTGAGGTAGATGCTGCTTTAACCATACAGGAAGCATCGCACAAGCTGATACGTTCGTGGGTTGTTGCAATGATGGATGCTAAGGCGAGTCCAAGATCCGTCAATAGAAAAATTGCAGCCCTCAGGTCTTTTTATAAATACCTTCTCAAAAGAGAAATCATCGCTCTAAATCCAGCCGATAATGTGCGGCCAGTCAAGACTTCAAAGCCACTGCCGGAGTTTGTACAAAAAACCGAAATGGACAACCTACTGGATAGGATCGAATTCAGTAACGATTTTCAGGGAATGCGAGATAAAGTAGTGCTTGAACTCCTTTATGGCACCGGCATACGCTTGTCTGAGCTCATTGGTTTGAAGCATTCGGATATTGATTTGTACCAACGAAGTATCAAGGTGCTGGGCAAGCGCAATAAAGAAAGGATTATACCTCTGTCGGATGCCAACTTGGTTCTGATAAAATCGTACATTAGAGAGAAGGAAAGCCTTAGCCTTATGACCGATTATCTAATCCTGACCAATGGCGGTGAAAAAAGCTACCCCATGATGATCGATAGGATTGTCAAAAAGTATTTGAGTATTATTTCAAAAGTATATAAGAAAAGTCCTCATGTTCTGAGGCACACATTTGCTACGCACATGCTAGATAACGGTGCAGATCTGAATGCGGTAAAGGACCTTCTGGGTCATTCAAGCTTGGCCGCTACACAGGTCTACACTCACAACTCTTTGGAAAAGCTGAAGTCTGTATTTGACCAGGCCCACCCCAAAGCCTAATTGTTTATTTGTTTAACCAAAATTTTAATCTTATGAAATTACAGATGCATTCGATTCATTTTGACGCAGATCAAAAATTGGTCGATTTTATACAGAAGAAGGCCGATAAATTGGAGACATTTTATGATCGGATCGTGGACGGAGAGGTGATCCTGCGCGTCGAAAAAGATGACTCGAGAGAAAATAAGATTATAGAAATAAAACTGAATATCCCCGGGGCACAGCTATTTGCCAAGGAACAATCCAAGTCCTTTGAGGCCGGGGCAGACGAGGCGATAGAATCCCTCAGGCGGCAACTGAAAAAAAGGAAAGAAAAACTGGCAGCACATTAAAAAAAAGGCCCTGATAAATATCAGGGCCTTTTTTCCTATCTACCTAATTGGTTTTGAATATCTATGGATTTTCTGACGTACCCTTTAGGTACTTCAAACTCACTCTCTGAAACTGATATGAGCACTACAGAGTCCACTGTATTTTCACTACTCACCGTGCTGCCACGATAGGTCAGGGATTTCACCGGTAGCCCATCTTTCAGAATTGGACTCTCGCTATCAAAACTAAACTGAGATACGGCGCCACCTGCAGGCATCAAGCTGGCCAGGTCTTGCAAATTTTCCTGTGTATAGAGCAACATCTTTCTCATTACTGCAAACTTGGATGCTTCCATTCCTAATGTCTGAAACGTGGCCAGATTCACGGTCATAATTTTTGATCCCGATTGATACCCCTCGTACTTGATGGTGCTCCAGCTATTTACCTTGTCCCCGGAACCCATTTCCTTGTACTCAATATTACCGGGAGCCTTTGGATTGACGAGAGCGTCAAACTTTTTACGCTGTTCTTCCGGCATGTTGTTGGCAAATTGCTTCATCATCATCGCAAATTGCCGAATTTGCTCTTTCAGCTGTATCAGCGTCGCTTTGTCAAATTGCATGTATTCTCTGCGATTGTGATCTACATAAGTGAAAACCTCAGTGGCCGCATCAAATATTACGCTGTTGGCATCATTGCCGTCATTTTTGAGCACAACCTTACTCGAGGTGATGTAGATGGTGGTATTGGTCGTCTTGGACGTCTGCAAATCCTTTGTCGTGGATTTGATCATTATTCCATCTGCGGCGTTGGCCACTACATTTCCCAAAAGGAACATGACCAAAACCATTCTAGATATAAATGCTATCATGTGTTTCTTATTTTAAATGTTAATTTCCTCAAATGAATTAAATGTACCCGTTGGCACCTCTTCAAGCACCCGGATGTCTGTTATCTTTTTTGATCCTCTATCTCCTGACAAGAGTATTTCGCCATAAGACTGATAGTCAAGCCAGGGATTGACAAAGGTCGGATCCGCATCTTCGTATGACTTAAAGAAGGCCCATTGACTTACCAGATTAGTTTCAAAGTCCACCCACACGCCATACATATTGTCAGGGGTATCTCCCACTTCCTTGAAAGTCATATGCAGAAACTGGGCATCTCCACCACCCGTCAAGGTGTCTTCACCAATGTAATGTAGTGTCACCCCGGAATCCTTCATCTTAAAAGGCATCACCAACCAATACGAATCATTGATCCAAATACTTTTTCCCTTTTTCAAATACCTTGCCAATGAATCAGCATCCGTCAATTCCCGTCCATTTTTATAGACTTTTCCTTCCATAGAATGAATATTGACAATAATCTTTTCATCCGAATCAACATAATCAATTCGCACATCGCCGGTATGCTTGTCCCAAACAAGTTTTCGTTTACCAAAAAAAGTCCAGCAGATTACTCTTGTGTTGTCCCATGCTTTGCGCCCTCCCATGGCATTCATCACCTTATCGGCTATCATGATGGCAATAGGATCGGATCCTTCAACGTCAAACCCAGGCATGGGCGAATTTTCTTCGAACGCATCTCCTGAACCTCCGCCACCCTTACAGGCGATAAGAAATGAAATAGAAATGATGAATAGAAAACGGGACATTTGATGGATTTTATGCTAAAGATAAATATTTAGCCCTATCGATAAAATCAATTGTTCAAATTGTACAGATTTGGCTTTTTGATGAGCATCCAGAGACTCACCTTCAATATTTCTCCCATGTTCTGGCATTTGAGAAATTTCGGATCGTTGTAAAATTCCGCCAGATCTTTTTTAAGGCTATCCACATTGGCCATCGGTGCAATGTCATCCTTCATCATGGCGCGAATCAGATCCGCCACCTGATACTTCTGCACCCTCAATCTATTGGCAATCAGTGACCTCTCTTCCTTTTGATACTGACGTACCGTCTCGGGTGTCATGTGCTTAAGTCCCAGCTCTATCAAGGGATTGTTTTGCTTAAAGTACTGCGGTAGATAAATGCTACGACGGCCTTCGTAGGACTGCTGATCAAAATCAATTGCTCTTAGGCGATAAGAAACCTCCTCAAAATCAGGAGTGATGTTCACCACAAAATTGCTGGAATGCATATCCCCAAGGAGTCGTACAAAGCAGCGCTCGTTGAACTTCACAAACTCCTTGGATAGTCTGATTTCGTTGAGCGTCTTCTCCGACAGATATTCTTTTATGAATTGATCTCCAGGGATGCCAGCAATGTGTTCCTCGATGAGCGTGTCGTTAAACACCACGTAGCTGATCCGATCCGGAGAGAGCAGATGCTCCAATTCCAGGCCGTATATCCTGGAGGCATCGGCGTTTTTTATATAGAAGTAGTCAAAGTTGTCATTGATCTGATTGACGACCCTGACCCTGAAAGGCTTGGTATTTCCGTATTGACATATATCGACCCGATCGATCATAAGGTGCTCCATCACGCTTACATCCCCATCTGCCTTCAATACGGAGTAGATTTTTTTCAAATCCTGATAGATACCCTCCATATCTGATTGAGAAAAAGTCACCGTTTCCCACAAGGTATCCTTACCATTCCTATCAAATAGCGGAAAAGAATTGTCGTACCTCATCAGATCATCATATTCGATGATCACCTTAGTCGATCGCTGATGCTTAGAAAGATACTTTCGTAAATGAGTGCTGACCTTGTAGGGTATTTTCTTTTTGCTGATAATGGCCATACGCTGCTATCGTCCCTGTTTTCAGCTAATTTACTTATTGAATTTCAAAGTAAATTCTGTTCCGGCATTCACTTTTGAGTTGACCAGGATATTTCCACCATGTTTTCTCATTATTTGCTTTGACAGGCTCAGGCCAATACCGGAACCCGCTTTCTTGGTGGTGAAAAATGGGATGAATATTTTCTTCAATGCCTCTTCGTCTATCCCCGTTCCGTTATCCTTTATTTGGATAAAAATCTTCTCGGTTTCATCATAGCCTGCAGATATCCATATTTTCTTCTCCTTATTCAGCTCGTCGTTTTCGCCAAGGGCCTGAATGGCGTTCTTCAAAAGGTTGATGAGTACCTGTTCGATTTGCTCTCGGTCAGCATTGATCTTTAGACTCGCTTCGATCTTGGTATCCACGATAACTTCACAATCCTTGATGTCAGGCTGGAGAAGATTCAGAATGGGATTGACCAGACCACACACGTCCACTTCCTCGATCTTGGGCATGGGAATGCGCGTTAGGTTTCTGAAATCTCCAACAAACTTGATCAAACCATCACTGCGGCGGTGTATCGTCTGCACCATCATATGAAAGTCCTCCAGGTCTTCTTTGGACACATCCAATACGTTGAAATTGTCATCCAGGCTTGATTCCAGATTGGATTCCATGGTAGCAGCCAAAGAAGATATCGGAGTTACTGAATTCATAATCTCATGCGTCAGAACCCGAATCAGGTTTTGCCATGCGTCCATTTCCTTTTCTTCCAACTCGCTCTTGATGTTTTGAATCGAGATTAGCTTAAACTCCTCATCTCTGCGCACCAACTCTATGGCATATATGGCGAGTTGAACCTCTTCACCATCCCTCTCAATTTTCATCAGATCCCGCCCCCCGGTTCTGAGTTCCATTAGGCTGGCTACCAACTCAGGGCTCACCTCGCTCAGCTGCTTGATGTTTTTGATAAGGTCGATCCCAAGCAGGGATTTGGCCGCTGCGTTAATAATCTGTACTTCGCCTTTTTTATTGAAAGTAATAATGCCGATCCCGACATGCTGCACAATGGTACGCAGATACTGATACTGTGCTTCTTTGTCTGCGCGCACCTCTCTGAATTTTTTAATGACGAGGTTAAACTGCTGGTAGAGCTTGTCCATTGAGGTGCCGGTCTTCTTGGTGGTATAGGTATGAGAGAAGTCGTCGTATTTGATGGACTCCAGGAAACCCGCCAGCTCGTTATTGGTCTTGTCAATAAACTTGATGAGAGAATACACCTGGTAAACCAGGGCCCCCAGCACCAATGCCTTGGAAAGATTGTAAGAATCGATGTAGAATAAGTTGACAAAAAACAGGGACGTCAGCACAATGAGTACGACCCGAATGACTACTACAACCTTGAAATTGGCATTAAAGTCCATGTTTCTCCAATCGTCTATAGAGCGAAGCGCGGGTCAGCCCCAGCTCCTTGGCCGCCTTGGAGATGTTGCCTCCATTTTGATCAATGGCCTGCCTGATTACGTTTTTTTCTACTTCGTCAAGATTTAACGAGTCCGAGGCCTGAGAGCCTGACGAATCCGGTTTATGGTTGAGGAAGAAAAAATCGTCTGGCTGGAGTGATGGATCCTCACTCATAATGACCGCTCGCTCGATTGCATGCTGTAGCTCCCGAATATTACCGGGCCAGTGATACTTTTTGAGCTTGGACAAGGTTGCACTGGCGAGTTTCTTTATGTTCTTTCGATACTTGGTAGAATAGATCTTCACAAAGTGATCTGCCAGCAGCGGTATATCGTCGATTCGCTCTCGGAGCGCTGGCAGCTTCAACTCCACGGTATTGATTCTGTAGAGTAGATCTTGTCTGAACGTAGCTTCATCCACCATTTCATAAATGGGCATATTGGTCGCGCATATCAAGCGAATATCCGTCTTGACTGGTCGATTGTCCCCAATAGGTGTCACCTCGCGATTTTGGATTGCAGCCAAAAGTTTGGATTGCAGCGGCATGCTGAGGTTTCCTATCTCATCAAGGAACAGCGTGCCTTTGTTGGCCACTTCAAATCGCCCCTTTCGATCATCCTTGGCGTCAGTAAACGACCCTTTCTTGTGGCCGAAGAGTTCACTTTCGAATAGAGTCTCACTGATTGCGCCCATGTCTACCCCAATGAATACATTGTCTTTCCTAAGGGATTTCATATGGATGGCCCTTGAGATCAGTTCCTTGCCGGTACCATTTTCGCCCAGGATCAGCACATTGGCATCGGTCTGAGCTACCTTATCGATTATTTTAAAAACACTTTTTATTGCTTCACTTTCCCCGATGATTTCCTTAAAAGGCTGATTGATCTCGTCCTGCAAAATCTTCTTTGTAGTCTGGAGCGTTTCCACTTCTTTGTAGGACTTTTTGAGCTTCACCGCTGTAGAAAGTGTGGCCAGCAGCTTTTCGTTCTGCCAGGGCTTTAGCACAAAATCTGTGGCTCCTTCTTTTAGTGCCTTCACAGCCATCTCCACATCTCCAAACGCTGTGATAAGTATCACCACTGCTTTAGGGTCCCTTTCTAGTATTTGCTCAAGCCAATAGAATCCCTCCTTACCACTGGTAATGTCTTTCGAAAAATTCATATCCAACAGAATGACATCATAGGAGTCGTTATTCATCAGAAAGGGAATCTTCTTGGGGTTTTTTTCGATGATCACGTTTTGCGCATATTTTTTCAGCAGCATCTTGGCTGCGAATAGCACATCTTCATCGTCATCTATGATCAAAATATTACCCAGCTCTTTTTCCATTATTGTCGGTTTGGGAGAATCTTTTTCCATTTTTATGCCAAAAGTTTAATTAGGGGTTCTAAGCCATTAGAGACTATTTCAACAAAAATAAAGCTTGAATTCCGTACATATAGGTGTACAAAACCGAACACAATTTAAAGAATTGAATTTAGGGAAAAAGTTTTCTGAACAGAAAAAGAACGAGTCCTTAGAAATTTACCTTCTTGATCAGATTGTCATCACCGGCCTCTACTTTTACCACGTAGATCTTTCCGTTATTCTCATTCAGATTATACTCAATCTCGGAGCTCAAGGCGTATTTATGATCTTCTTGTAGAATAAGGTTCCCAATGATGTCATAGATCTTGATGCTGACATAGTCAGAGGGACGGTTTACAAAGATCAGCTTGAACGTACCCTCAGCGATCGGCTCCAGGTCATAGTCCAGAGATTTTTGCTTAAGGCTCTGGTTGTAGGAAATGTTGTTTTCTACAGGCAAAGAGTAAATGCTTCCCTCAGAATAAGTAGAATCTGTCTTTATCTGCCCCCAAACCAATGGTCCGAAACCGAGCATCAAACACAACAACCACCATTTACGTTTCGTCAACATTCCTTACTCCAATGTATCCGTTTATTAAATGGTTGCTTCTACCTCTGCATCCCGGCTCTCCAGTTCACTGACAGGGATACAACTACAGAATAAATTTCGGTCACCGTAGGCGTTATCCACCCGACCCACTGCAGGCCAGTATTTATTCAGCCTCAAGTAATCCAGAGGATAGGCCGCCTCTTGCCTCGAATAGACATGATCCCAATGATCAGACATTACCTCCTGAGCCGTATGAGGCGCATTTTTTAAAACGTTGTCTGTAGCATCATAGCTACCATCGCCTATTTTTTCTATTTCAGAATGGATGCTGAGCATCGCATCGCAGAATCTATCCAGTTCGTCTTTGGTCTCACTTTCGGTAGGTTCGATCATCAAGGTGCCTGCCACCGGGAAGGAGACAGTCGGCGCATGAAAACCATAATCCATCAACCTCTTGGCAATATCCTCTACCTCGATGCCTACAGACTTGAAGCTACGACAATCCAAAATCAACTCATGAGCGCAACGTCCCTTATCTCCTTGATACAGCACTTCAAAAGTCTTCTCAAGTCTAGCTTTGATGTAGTTGGCATTGAGTATGGCTACTCGCGTAGCACTTCGCAACCCATCGGCTCCCATCATCTGAATGTAGCCATAAGAGATTGGCAAAACGCCTGCACTACCAAAAGGAGCAGCAGAAATCGAATGTATTGCATGATCACCGCCAGTCTCTATCAAGGGGTTGGATGGTAAAAAGGGCGCAAGGTGCTCTGCGACACCAATCGGTCCGATGCCTGGCCCGCCTCCTCCGTGGGGAATGGCAAAAGTCTTATGAAGGTTTAAATGACATACATCCGCTCCAATAAGACCCGGGCTGGTGAGTCCCACCTGGGCATTCATATTGGCACCATCCATATAGACCTGACCACCATTTTCATGAATGATATCACAAATCTCAATCACGCTCTCCTCAAACACCCCATGGGTAGAGGGATAGGTAATCATCAGTGAGGATAGGGAATCCTTATGCTCATTGGCCTTGGCTCTGAGGTCCTCTACATCGATATTTCCTTTGTCATCGCATTGCACGATCACTACCTTATTTCCGGCCATGATCGCACTGGCAGGATTGGTACCATGAGCAGATGATGGGATCAGGGTGACGTCCCGGTCATTCTGACCCAAACTATCGTGATAAGCCTTGATGACCATTAGACCGGCGTACTCTCCCTGGGCTCCGGAGTTTGGCTGGAGCGACACGGTGTGAAAACCTGTTATTTCAGACAGCCAATCAGTAAGCTGTTCTATTAGTTTTTTATACCCTTGCCACTGATTGGCTGGCGCAAATGGATGCATCATGCCGAACTCAGGCCATGTAATCGGAATCATCTCTGATGTGGAGTTGAGCTTCATCGTACATGAGCCCAGAGAAATCATGGAGTGAGCCAGAGAAATGTCTTTGTTTTCAAGAGATTTTAAATATCGAAGCATCTCATGCTCCGACTGGTATCTTCGAAACACCGGATGGGTCATGAAATCAGAATTTCTACTGATCCTATCCTCATATAATGCCTCTACATGATTGGCCGCTTCAATGATTTCCTCATAAGCAATCGATTTCCCGACCGCTTTCGCGAAAGCTGTCACCACATCGTTGAGCACTTTCACTGTGTGCGTTTCATCAAAAGAAATGCTCAGTAATCCTTCCTGGTAGTAATTGAAGTTTAATTGCAGTGCTTCAGCCTCTTTCCTAATCTTGGCTTTGGTCTGTTCGTCTACCCGAAAGAGCAATGTATCAAAGTACGTTGTATTCAGCTGCTCAAATCCCAAGCTGGCAATAAACTTGTCCGCCAATGTAGCAAATCCATGAATAATCGAAGCGGTTCTTTTTAAACCCTCGGGCCCATGATAAACGCCATAGGCTCCTGCTGTCACGGCAAGCAACACCTGAGCAGTACAAATATTAGAGGTTGCCTTTTCTCTTCTGATGTGTTGTTCACGGGTTTGAAGGGCCATCCTATAGGCCTTATTTCCATGTTTGTCTACCGACACACCAATGATGCGGCCCGGAATCTGTCTTTTGTACTCCTCACGGGTGGCAAAGTATGCTGCATGTGGCCCGCCAAATCCCATGGGCACTCCAAATCGCTGAGTGGTTCCCACCACTATGTCAGCGCCCAGTTCACCAGGAGGTGTCAACAACACAAGGCTCATCAAATCTGCCGCCACACAAATACTAAGATTGTTTTCTTTAGCTGACTGAAAGAACGCAGCATGATCGACAATCTGGCCATTCGAGTTAGGGAACTGGACTATCAAACCAAAATACTCTGAAGTGTCCGCTGAAAAATTAGTCACATCATCAATGACCAGCTCGATTCCCAGTGGTAAGGCACGTCCCTTCAGTACATCTATAGTCTGGGGAAAGATAAATCGGTCAACAAAATATTTTACTGCCCCTTTTTTGTCCTTTTTTCTTAGAGCAAACTGCATAGCCATGGCTTCAGCCGCCGCAGTTGCCTCATCCAGCAGGGAAGCATTCGCAATATCCATTCCTGTCAAATCAGACACCATGGTTTGATAATTGACGAGCATTTCTAGTCTACCTTGTGCTATTTCGGCCTGATAAGGTGTATAGGCCGTGTACCATCCCGGGTTTTCCAGGATGTTTCTTTGGATCACCGTGGGTGTAATGGTGTTGTAATACCCCAGACCTATAAACGATTTGAAGACTTTATTTTGCTTAGCAAGTTTTCGAAGTTCATGCAAGTAGCTGAACTCATCGAGAGGCTCAGGCAAATCAAGCATTCCGTCTCTGCGAATGTTTTTTGGGATTGTTTCTGAAATAAGCTGATCAATGCCCGATACACCAATTGTGGAATACATTTCTTCCACTTGCTCAGGGGTGGGGCCTATATGTCTGTGTCTAAACCGAGTACGCTCATTCAGGTTTGTCGTCATGTGCTAATGCTGATAAGAGTGATTCAAATTTTTCTGTCGCAAAACTACTACCAAATTCTTTGGCAAAAGCAAAGCACGAACGATGGAATCAAGACAATGAATAAGAATTTTTTGGGAGGGTTGGTTGAATGAGGGAGCGAGTTCGATACTTGTGGGATTAGGTACCTTTGTACCTATTCCCCACAAGATCTTTTCAACCAGCTATGGAAAGAAAGACTTTTTAATCCATCTTTCTGTTACAATGATAAGACGAATATTTATCAACTCATCTGATATTGGATCAAGCCCCATCTTTTTTCGATGAATGAGTCATATTCATAGATGAATGAAATTCACCGCTTTTTTCTTTTCTTTTTCTTGTCGTGAAAGGCCCCTTTGAAATCTGGGTTTTCTTTTCGTTTCAGATGGTCAATTTCACGCAGCATGGTCTGTTTTTCTGCAAAAGGAGTAGGTTCAATCAACACCCCCTCAGGGATTGATTTTCTTGTAATTTCCTGATTTATAAGCTTTTCAATTTTCTTAACATGAAGCATCTCCGCCATATTGACAAAAGTGATGGCGACACCTTCATTTTCTGCCCGACCGGTTCTCCCAATTCTGTGTACATAATCTTCGTATATAATAGGCACGTCGAAATTTATCACATGAGACACCATACTGACATCAATGCCACGAGCAGACACATCAGTAGAAACCAAAATTCTTGTGTCACCATTTTTAAACGACTCTATAGAATTGATTCGGGTATTCTGGCCCTTATTGCCATGAATGACTTTTACAGAATCAGTAACCTTTCTATGGATGAATTTGAAAATATTGTCTGCATTGCCCTTCGTTTTGACGAAAATGATCACTTTGGCCAGTGCATCACTTTCAAGCAAATGCCCTAATAAATTGATCTTTGACTTGAAATTGGGCACTTCATAGAGACATTGATCAATTGTATCCACAGTCGAGGCCTGTGGAGTTACTTCCACTATTTCAGGAAACTCCAGGAACTCTTCTGACAATTTCATCACAGTGTCCGGCATCGTCGCTGAAAAAAGCAAGTTTTGACGCTTCACCGGGATCACTTCCAAAATCTGTCGAATTTGGGGCATAAATCCCATATCCATCATTTTGTCCGCTTCGTCTATCACCAGGGTTTTGATCATTTTGGTGATGAAGGTCTGGTTTCGATACAGATCCATAAACCTGCCTGGAGTAGCCACGATCAAATCCATGCCATTTTCGAAGGCTTCTATCTGCACCTTCATGCCCGAGCCCCCATAAATAGCCGTGTGGCGCAGATCCAGATACTGACAGTATTTATCGACGTTCTTTTCTATTTGCATAGCCAGCTCCCTGGTAGGAGCAAGGATCAGTGCCCTTGGATCATCACCTTGCGCATATTTTAGCTTCATCAGCAGTGGCAAAACGAAGGCTGCAGTCTTGCCAGTACCCGTCTGTGCGATCCCCATCACATCATGGCCCGACAAGACAAGAGGAATGGCCTTTTTCTGAATGGCGGTAGGAGATTGGTACCCGGACTCCTTTATTGCATTTTGGATTTGAGGATTGAGTGAAAGGTCAGAAAAACTTTGGATGTTGTCAGACATGGATGCCAAATTACCAGGTGAGCTCAGTACTTTTGTGCTGCAATTTACTAATTATCTCAGCGCAGCATGTCACAAAAGAAGCTTATTAAAAACACCAAAATCGTAAATGAAAACCAGATTTTTGAATCCGATGTATTAGTCGACGGTCAGTTTATTTCCAGAATTGACAAAGACATCTCAGACAGTGATGCCAAAGTAATCGATGCAGAGGGGCGCTACTTGCTGCCCGGAGTGATTGATGATCAGGTGCATTTTCGTGAGCCGGGACTCACCCACAAAGCCGAGATCTATACAGAAAGCAAAGCAGCTGTGGCTGGAGGTATTACCTCATTCATGGAAATGCCCAACACCGTACCCAATACGCTGACGCAAGGGTTATTGGAAGACAAATACCAGATAGCCAAAGAAAGATCCCTCGCGAATTATTCCTTCTATATGGGCGCATCGAATGACAATATCGAAGAAGTAATGAAGACGGACAGGAGAACCGTCTGCGGTATCAAAGTCTTTATGGGTTCGTCTACCGGCAATATGCTGGTGGATGATGAAGAAACGCTGAATGAGTTGTTTTCACGAGCGGAAATGATCATCGCTGCGCACTGTGAAGATGAGGGTACCATTCGAAAAAACACCGAGGAGTTCAAGGGAAAATACGGTGACAATATTCCCATGTCCGCCCATCCTTTGATCCGTAGTGGAGAAGCATGCTTCTTATCTTCATCCAAGGCAGTAGCATTGGCGAAAGCCAACAATACAAGATTTCATGTACTGCATATCTCCACTGCGGCAGAAACAGGCCTATTTGATAATTCGATTCCACTCAAAGACAAACTGATTACTTCGGAGGCGTGCATTCATCATATGTGGTTTTCTGATATAGATTATGAAGAAAAGGGCAGCCTGATCAAGTGGAACCCTGCGGTGAAAACTTCATTGGATCGCTC
This sequence comes from Reichenbachiella sp., assembly GCA_965222305.1. Taxonomy (GTDB): domain Bacteria; phylum Bacteroidota; class Bacteroidia; order Cytophagales; family Cyclobacteriaceae; genus Reichenbachiella. The sequence continues at coordinate 4,307,533 of OZ244943.1, read as the reverse complement.
GTCGGTATTCCAGGCAGTGCTCGATGACAACATCGATGTAATTGCCACGGATCATGCACCGCACACCTGGGATGAAAAACAAAACTCCTACCTCTCCTGTCCATCCGGTGGCCCGCTCGTACAACATGCGCTGCCTGCCATGATGGAGCACCACCTAAATGGGAAGATCTCTCTGGAAAAAATGGTGGAGAAAATGTGCCACAACCCGGCGATTCTCTTTGAGGTAGAAAAAAGAGGCTATGTCAGGGAAGGGTATTTCGCCGATTTGGTAGTGGTCAACCCTAATGCTCAATGGGAAGTGCGTAAGGATAATGTACTGTCGAAATGCGGCTGGAGTCCCTTCGAAGGTCAAAAATTCAGGACTGCTGTCAGCCACACTTTTGTCTCTGGTCACCTGGCGTACGCCAACGGAGCATTCAACGAACAAAAAAAGGGCGAACGACTACTTTTCGATAGAAAATAATGGTGGGTTTGTTTTGAAATAAGCAGGCCGTCACTCTAAATTTGCGTTCCCTTTTTCAGGGAGCTCTGAGGCAGTCGGCCTTAGAAATACGGTGATTGTAGTTCAGTTGGTTAGAACGCCTGATTGTGGTTCAGGAGGTCGTGGGTTCGAGTCCCATCTTTCACCCAAAAAAAGCAGCATTGAAAACAATGCTGCTTTTTTAATGCTCTTTTTTTTGCACAACCTACTCCACCACAACGATCGGAAAGTCCTGCCCAAAACCATAGCTCGTAGGATACTGAGCCTGGCCTTTGTGCTGCTCGGATAGCTCGGGTACACGATCATCCAGGTATGCGCTCAGTTCTTTTACCGTCACTTTGTTATCCTTGGTTCCCCCATCTGCCTTGCCACTCAATCCCTCCAACAGAGAATAAGTAAACAACCCATGTCCTAAAGAAGCGAACTCCGTGGCAAACTGCTCTGAACCACTGGCTGTCAACCAGTAGGTGCCCGTACTACGAGCCAACTGAGCAATGGCGCGCTCCTCTGCTGCACCTCGTGTGGCTAGCATTTCGGTCATTCCACCACTCTGACAGGCATCCAGTACAAACAGCTGTTTTTGAGCAGACAGCTGCCCTGAAAATGCCTTGAGCTGATCTGCTGAGATTGCCTTCTCTCCCAAAGTGAAATTGTCTCCATAAAGTCTGGTGACTTCATGGGGTACTATGTAGAACTTAGGTTTTTCATCTACGCTCATCACTCCATGACCGGCGTAATAGAAAACGAATACATCTTCAGGGCCAATTTCCAGATTGATCTGATCAAATGTTGACTCAATATTGGCTTTGGTGGCCTGATCATTTTGGATATGATAGTGTTTGATTTCCGTGAATATTCCCTTTCCTCCGGCAGCCATAGTCTCCTCAAAAGCTTCTGCATCAGCATTGGCATAGTTGAGCGAATACTTTGGGTTTTTGTACTCATTCACACCAATCGTAAGTAGATACAGCTCAGATTGGGCTGGCGTGCCTGAATAGTTGACAATCACCTGATCAGCTACAGATTCGAATCCTTTGTCACTTACTGCCGTGAGTGAGATAATGTTTTGTCCCGGCACTAGAGAAACAGTCACCGCACTACCTGTTTTCACAAACCCTCTTGACCCCTCTCCTACTTTTTTTCCATTGACGGTCACATCCACTGACTTTACGGGATCACCATTGGCTGTGGTGACATAGTTAATTTCTATTGTTTTTTCACTTGACGCAGTTCCCGTCTTGGGACTCGTGATCTTGATGTCCGGTGCCATGCTGATCGATGCTGCCAGGTTATCCGATGAAAATGCTACATCACCGTAGATCAACTCACCCAATAGCTTTGGAGTGATATTGGCGGCCAGGTTCACATCAAGTGGCAGCTGCTTGCTGGATTTTCTTTCAGTCCAGTACAGTTTACTAAATGCTTCATTGGAGCCATCCACACGACCATCTCTGGCTACTACTGCCCAGTCATCATTGGAGTCGGTATAGAAGTAGCCAAGGACTTGAAGTTTCTCAATGTCGAAAAGAAAATTAATATTCTTACGAAAAGGCTGAATCAAAAAAACCGAAGTATTCGCCACTCTTTTGATTGTTTGTCTGTCTATTATGTTAGGTCCATCCTTGACAAACCCATCCCTTCGGGTGGTATATTTCGGCTTGCCATCTGACCCATAAACCATAAAACCCGTGTACTTATATGCAACTATGGTCTGCCCATCGTACGGCTCGATTTGCCTGATCCACAAAAGCTCTTTTGTATCCAGCGCCAGATCATCTATGAAACTTGGATTCTGAGTGTTTTTTGTAATCGTAGCCCCTGTTTTAAAATTAAATTCTACGTTTTTACTGCATATGACACTTTCCTCCTTCTCAGAAAATGCGGGTGCCCCCATTCCAGAAATATTACTGTCAAAAACGATTTGTTTAGTCCGCAAATCTATTACTGAAAATTTGTTGCTTGAACTAGCGGATCTCTGCATCAGCAAGTACTGATCATTGACACTAAAGTCAAGATTTACTACATACTTTTTGGCTTTCTCAAATATCGGCTCATGTATAACTTCAAATGTACTGAGGTCGATAATCTCTACCTTTCCCTTTTCAAATCCAACAGCCATAAGATTGCCTTTATTGGCAATCGCCGTTCCTGAAATCAGCGTTGGACTGGATTTTTCATGCAAAACACTACCATCTTGCCTGTCAATAACTTGCCAGCTGTACTTTTTCACAAGTACTATTGTTTTTTCATCTTGAGAAAACTTGATCTCAAACAAATCACTTGGGTCAAACTGGATAGAGGGTTTGAATCGGTTCGATTCAACGTCAAAAACCTTGATCGTCCCATCATCAAAGGCAAACGCCATATATCGCCCGGATTTGGAAACATCCATACCCACTTGTTTGGCTGTAAGACTTCCTTCATAGTAGTCCAGCCTGACTTCATCCACGGTTTGACCCTGAATTGATTGGAATGAGATTAAAAGGCAAAAAATGGTTAGGGTTTTCGAAATACGCATAGAATACAAAAAGTTAAATTATTATCAGATACCACAGATCACTCCACCACCACAATCGGAAAATCCTGCCCAAAACCATAGCTCGTAGGATACTGAGCCTGGCCTTTGTGCTGCTCGGATAGCTCCGGCACACGATCGTTGAGATAAGCACTCAGTTCCTTCACGGTGATCTTTTTATCTCTACTACCTCCATCGGCCTTTCCGCTCAAGGCCTCAAGCAATGTGTAGGTGAATAAGCCATGTCCCAAAGTCTCAAACTCTGTAGCAAACTGCTCCGATCCACTGGCGGTCAGCCAGTAGGTGCCGGTGCTCCTGGCTAGTTGTGCGATGGCCTTTTCTTCGGCTGCTCCTCGCATGGCCAGCATCTCCGTCATCCCTCCGCTTTGGCAGGCATCCAATATGTACAATTGTTTTTGTGCGCTGATCTGTGTCGAAAACTGCTTGAGCTCCTCGGCTGACACGGCTTTTGCACCAAGTGTGACATTGTCACTATAGAGCTGGGTCACATCGTAGGGCACGATATAAAACTGCGATTGGTCGTCTTCACTCATCACACCATGTCCGGCATAATAGAACACAAAAACATCTTCAGGCCGAGTCTTCGCACTGATATTGGCAAATTCCGAAACGATTCGATCCCGGGTCACTTCACTGTCCTTGATGAAGGTCAGATTGACCTGATCAAAAATATCGCCACTCCCATTTTCTACCTGAGACTTAAATGAGTTGGCATCAGCCAGGGCATAGTTGAGATTATATTTTGGGTTTTTGTACAAATTGAGTCCGACAATCAGCATATGCAGGTTAGGCTTCTCAGTCACACCATTGTAGGTAACGATGACCTGATCCGGACTGCTTTTGAAGCCTCTTTCACTTACTGCTTCTGCCTTGATGATGTTTTCTCCATTTTGGAGGGTGACTGTACGCTCGACTATCATACCTGCCATTTTGAATCCACGGGTATCTGAGGCCATGGCCTTGCCATTGACATACACGATGATGTCCCTAACAGGCTCCTGATTTTTAGGAATGGCCTGAATCTTTAGGGTAATCGTCTTCTCTGAGGTCGTAGTGATGCTGTCGGGCGTCAAGATGCTGACACTGGGGCTATACTTCACCATATCTTCTATACTTGCCAGGTTTTTAGATTCCAGCCCGGTCAAAATTTGAGGAACCAGCTTCGGAGTGTACATCTGATCAAATGTGGACGTCAGCGATATTTTCTCTTTGGCATTATAGTCGTGCCAGAAAATCTTCTCAAAGGCGCCTTCTGTTCCGTCCATTCGGCCGTCTGAAGCGATCACAGCCCAATCGTCTATATCAAAGTAAAACTTACCCACGATCTTCTCTTGCTTGATGCTAAGGATACTGGACACGCCGTTTTTGTAGGTTACCAGGAAATGGTCATTGTTGCCCATAGAGGCCAAAGTTGCGATGGGGTTTTTCAAACCTGCCTTTTTCGTTTCGACAAATTCATTGATCAGCATGCCATTAGAATTCCATATTTTGATGGTTCCATCCAGGGGACTGGCTGTCACGATGATAGAGGCATCATCATTGAATGAAAAAAACGTGCTTTTCACCATTCCTTTTATATCATTCTTGATATAAGAAATGTTGCTTCTTGTCGTCGCACTTTTCACATGAATGTCGCCACCCGCCGTATGAATGAGCTTTGAACCATCTTTGGTAAACTGGGCCAGACAAGCTCCTTTTTCTTTTGTGGAATACGAATCCTTCAGGATTCCTGTGAACAGGTCAAATTCCTCAATTTTTGAGACCTTTCCTCCCATATTGGTTTTGATGACCATGACCGTTTCACCATCTGGCTTAAAGGTAAAATTTGAAAAACCACCTAGGGCAGTCGTCCAAAGCTGAGTATATCGCCCATCCGTTATCTTACCAATATTCCAGACCACCTTAAGGCCCTTCGCACTGGCGCTGATCAAATATTCATTGTTGGCCATCCAGGGCGTAGCAAATTCCGGAATTCCTGATAACGGAACCACACGCTCCGACTTCCAATCGTACATTGCGACCCCATCTGTGGTGATTCCTACTATGTTATTGGATCCGGGCATGATCACCTTAGCCACGAACCCTTTGACGGTTTTTTTGAGTCTACCTGATCGGGTATCGACTACTAGGGTTGTAGGTGCTATCCTTGGATTGGAAAAATCGGGATAGCCCATGACCGCCTTCATATTGAGGCCCATGGAGAACTTAGAAGTAACTATGATACTACCATCCTGGCTTACTATACTGCCGACAATCTGGTCTTTTTTGAGTTCCTCAGTTTCCAGAAAGACCTTTTGAGATTGAGCGAAAACACTGGCAGAAATTGCCAACAGAAATAAAAGGAAAAGTATATTTTTCATATAGAATAAGATTGCCGGACTACGTCCATGTTAAACAACAAAAAAATGAGGATGGGTAATTAAGACGGGATAAAACGAATCGGCAATTTATGATTTTGAATTGAAATAGTAAAGCAAAGTATCGCCCGAAATTGCTTTTTGAACCTTTGGTTGAGCTTCATGGGACAACTTCGGACTTGCAATCCCGCTTCCAAACTCCTGCTCCGAAGTAAACACCCTTGCCTCATCCCAAAGGCCTTGGTCGATAAAGGACTGAAGTAGCTTCCCCCCTCCTTCTACAAAAAGAGACTGTACCTTTCTTTCAAACAGATCATTTAGAAGGTCACTCAAAAGGTTTTCTTTGGAAACCTTGACAAATTCGAGATTATTGGTCTTCTCCTCTTTGTGCAGATTGTAACAGATCGTTGGGGTCGATTGATCGAATAGATTCAAAGAAGAATCGAGCTTAAGGTTTTTATCAATGACCAGTCGTAGCGGATTCTTTCCCTGCCAGTCCCTTACATTCAATGAAGGATTATCATATCTGGCTGTACTGGTTCCCACGAGGATCGAATCTTCCTCAGCCCGCCACTTATGCACCAGCTTTCGTGATTGATCATTGCTGATCCATTTGGAGTCGAAGTTTTCCCGAGCAATAAACCCGTCTGACGTTTGGGCCCATTTCATGATGATATAAGGTCGTTTCTTTCCGATGAAAGTAAAAAACCGCTTATTGACCTCCTGGCCTTCTTTTTCGAGTAGGCCGACTTCTACTACGATACCGGCTTTTTTCAATATTTCTATCCCTCCGCCATTGACGAGTGGAAACGGATCCTGGTTGGCAATTACGACTTTCGCTACTTCCTGCTTTACCAACAGATCGGCACAGGGTGGGGTTTTTCCATGATGCGCACAGGGCTCGAGCGTGACATAAACTGTCGACCCCTTAATTTGGGAGGGGTCTTGCACACTTTTCACTGCATTGACTTCTGCATGGGCTTCACCATATTTTTGATGCCAACCTTCACCAATGACCTTGTCGTTTTTGGCTATCACACAGCCTACCAAGGGATTAGGGCTCACATAGCCGGCCCCTCTTCTAGCCAGTTCAAAAGCCCTGCTCATTAATTGCTCATCGGTGTGCATTTTCATGGCTTTAAAGTTATGTTTGTTTACACTAAATTTATTCGATGGAGGAGTCCTTTCCACTGAAAACCTTTAAACACACGGCGACCATTCTGAGCCAGATCATGGATTATCACGAAAGTGAGTCTGTGGCTTATATGGTCATGGAAAAGGCATTTCGACTCTCCAAGATCGACATTACCACCAACAAATCCTTTCACCCCGACGACACCCAGCAGCTCAAGTACCAGGTGATCATGAACCGGCTGGCCACCCACGAGCCCATCCAATACATATTGAAGGAGGCCGACTTCTACGGGAGAAAGTTTTATGTCAACCCGCACGTGCTCATTCCTCGCCAGGAGACCGAGATGCTCATCCAGTTGGTCAAGACTTATGACAATTGGGATCACCCCAAAATCGCCGATATCGGGGTGGGGTCCGGGTGTATTGCGTGCTCTCTGGCATTAGAGATTCCCGGATCGGAAGTGTACGGCTATGACATCAGCTCAGATGCTCTGAAGGTCGCGCAACAAAATGTTTCACATTTGTCTGCCGGGGTTCACCTTCGTGAGTTGAACGTCCTAAAAGGCACGATGAATGAGGGGGACTTTGACATCATCGTGAGCAACCCTCCTTATGTACGACTAAGTGAAAAGGTGCATATGAAACGGAATGTACTGGAATACGAGCCCCACGAAGCGCTTTTCGTAGGGGATGATGACCCGCTAATGTTTTACAAGGCCATAATGATCCGGGCCAAAACTGCCCTGAAGAGTGGAGGACTTGTGTTTTTCGAAATCAACGAACAGTCCGGCAAAAACATGCTGCTGTTGTTCCAGCATTTTGGATTCAATGATCCCAAAATCCATAAAGACCTGAATGACAAACAGCGCTTCGCCAGCGCAATTAAGCCCTGAAGGGATTGACGAGTTCTGTAAACTTTTGGTACAAACCGGGTAGCGTCTTCGAATTGGTAAACTTCTGATTCGCTCTAAATAGCAACCAATGCTTTCGGAATTCTCCCATTGCACCCAATGACGTATAAGTGATGCCCATGGATAGCAGGACCATCCACCAGATCCCGGTGAAACTCCAGGCAAGAATGGCAAAGACCCAAAAGCTAAGGGTAGAGCACACCAGGCCCACACCAAAATGGATCGTATCGACATACACTTTGTCTTTAATCCCGTTCATTATTTTCCGTCCTATCAAGATACTAGGCAAATGCATAACACCACCCATCAGGGCCAGTGGAAGCAAGATAATCGCCTTGACGAAGCTCAGCCAATAATTCTTCCTGCGTTCGAATGGAAACTGCAGCCCTGCCTTCTCAAGCTGACCGGCCACTTCCAATATTTCTTTTTCCTTTTCTTCAGTCAACTTACTTTCGACTTCCTCCGCCTTTTTATTGATTTCCTTTGGATTCAACAAATCATTGGGGCCAAGATCATGAAGTAGGATTTTATCCAGCACTTCGAATTTGCTCCTCTTCAATGATATAGCGCACTTGGCCGCAGCCTCTTCATATTCAGATTTTAAGGCATCAATATTCTCATTAGTTTCAGGGATTTTCTTGATCTCAATCGGCTCACCAAATACCACATGGACGGAGGATCTAAACCACTTGTGCCGGGAATAGTTCGTACCCACAGGCACGATGTATAGTTTCTCCGGGGCATCGGGTTCATTCATGGCTCCCAGGGCAATCCTTGCTATTCCTTTTTTTGAAATTTTTCTTTGTCGCCTGTGATCATGGGAAGCCTCGGGATAGAGGATCAAGTGCTCTTTCTTTTTGAAGGCCTCAAAACAATTCCTAAAAATCTCCTCATTGGCCTTGACGGAATTAACACCATCGCGAATCCTATATACCGGCATTAGGTTGAGCGAATTGAGAAACCACCTCACGATTGGGTTTTTGAACACATCCGCCCTGACCAGGTAATGGATTGTTATCGGAAATCGGGTCGTCTTAATCAATGGGTCGATCAAAGCGTTCTCATGATTCGCACCCCATATCATAGGGGCACCTTTCACAAGGTTTTCCTTACCGGAAATCTTAATGGTGGTGAAATAGCCCGACAGGCCTATTCTCACCCAAAGCCAAAAAGAAAAATACCAAATCTGCTGTAAGATGTTCATCAATCAATTGTATTTACATAGTTCTCCCACTTCACTATCACCTGGGCAAAATCCTCCGGGAGTTCAGAGTCAAAAGACATTTTCTCCCCTGTCTCCGGATGCACAAACCCCAAAGTTTTAGCGTGCAGTGCCTGCCTGGGGATAATTTTGAAGCAATTGTCTACAAACTGCTTGTATTTAGTAAAGAGGGTTCCTTTTAATACTTTATCACCACCATAGGTCACATCATTGAAGAGGGGGTGACCGAGATGCTTCATATGTGCTCGGATCTGATGGGTTCGGCCGGTTTCCAGATTGCACTGCACCAATGACACGTACCTTAGGTTTTGCAACACCTTATAATGAGTAATGGCGGTTCGCCCAAAGTCCCCTTCGGGAAATGCAGCGGTCACGCGGCGATCTTTCAGACTCCTTCCAAGGTTTACATTGATTGTTCCTTCCGCATCTGTAGGCTCACCCCATACGAGAGCGTAGTATGTCCTTTCGATCGAATGGTCAAAAAACTGCTTGGCCAAGCTGGTCATGGCCTTTTCAGACTTGGCAATAACCAATAGCCCCGAGGTGTCCTTGTCGATTCTATGTACCAGGCCAGGTCTCCCTTCATTGTTGGGCATGGTCGGTAGATTCTGAAAATGATGGGTCAACGCATTGACCAGAGTACCCGACCAGTTTTGATAAGCAGGATGCACCACCATCCCGGCTTGTTTGTTCACCACCAATACATGATCGTCCTCATATACTATGTTAATCGGAATGTCCTCCGGTATGATGTCCGTCTCTTTAGGAGGCTCCGGTAGTTCTACTATTATTTCGTCACCCGGCCGCACCTTATAGTTAGGCTTCACGGTGTTCCCGTTCACCTTAACAAAGCCATCTTTGATCCCCTCCTGCAGCTTATTTCGAGTCACATTGGGTAGCCTTATCATCAGAAATTTATCTATTCGTAGCACTTCCTGCCCCGGATCGGCGACTATGCGGTGGTGCTCAAACAGGTCATCATCCAATTCGTTTTCCTCCATAGGCGGCAAATTTAGGCTTTTGAGTGAAATGAAGTGAATTTTACCCTTTTTGGGATTTGGCTCTTTTTTTGCATTGGTGGGCGATAAGAACAATTTCAATCATTAAATTTCCACATTGATCGAAATTTTTATTTTGCTAACCGGTTAATTGATAAAATTGCTAAATTAATAATTCGAAAAATATCTAAATCAAATAATTATGAAACTGTCATTTCAAAAATCCCTCAGCGCATTATTGATATGCGTTATTGCACTGACTGCTACTACTGCTTTCGCCCAGCAATCAGACAAAGAGCTAAGAAAAGCCATTAAGGAAAAAGCTATCAAAGATGCTCGCAAAGAAGCCAAATCGCTTGAAAAAGCTAAGTGGTACATTCAGCCTGGTTCACTTCCTTTGGCAAAACAAGTAGAGAAAGCCTGGATGATGCAGTATGAAACCGACGACATGGGCTACCCAAAATATTTTGTAGGCGTAGGTAATGCGCTAGCGGGTACTCAGTCTGCTGCAAAACTTCAAGCATCTACTATCGCTAAGCAGGACCTTGCAGGAAGAATAAGCTCAAGCATGGCTTCACTTGTCGAAACTAATATGAGTACAACTCAGCTGACTGCTGACGAAGCAGCTACTATTCAGGAGACTATCTCTGCTTCTACAGAAGTAATTGCTCAGGAGCTAGCAAGAGTAATCACGCTAACAGAACTGTACAGAAAAAACAAAAGCAACTACGAGTGTAACCTGAGGATAGCCTACAGCACTGAGCTAGCACAACAGGCTGCTCAGGAGGTAATCAAAAAAGAGCTCGAGCAAAAAACAAATGTGACTCGGGAAAAGCTTGATAAATTGATGAACTTCTAATTTGAAGGACATTTTCGATATTAAAATACATATAAAGGGAAGGCATTGACCTTCCCTTTATTCTTCCAAACAATAAGCCTGACAATCGACCATGAAAAGATTATTACTCTCATTAGGCCTTACCTTATTAGTATTAGTTTCATATGCTCAGAAGCCCAGTTGGGTCAACTATGAAACAAGAACACTGAAATACCCAGAGTCAAAATATCTGGTAGGGTATAGTTCCGAAATCATCGTAAAAAAGGATATACCTCGAGAGGACATTCTTGAGAGACTATCAGGCTATGCCCGGGACAAACTGGTTCAAAGCGTGTTGACTGAAATCAAGTCAACCACCACCATGAACATCAACACCACCAACGGCTTCACCAATGAAGAATTGAAGTCTGCCAGTGTTGCGTCAAGTGATGCACAAATCGCCGGGCTCAAGGTGGAGACCTACTACGAAAACACCAAGAAAGACGACATTGCCTATGCTTTTGCTTATGCAGAAAAAGCTGAGGTGATCAAGCACTACGAGAACCTTATCAAAACATACCTCGATCGGTTCAATACAGATTTTGGTATCGCAGAATCAGCCCAAAGAAACAAGGACAATCAGAAAGCCCTGAAAATCCTTTTTGGTTTCCAAAGGGACTTCCGGGACATCGAGCACGCCCAAACTTTGCTCGTGACCATGACGGGCAACTACAATCTGCCTTCTGTAAAAAGGAGTGAGATAAATTCCTTTAAGCAAAAGGTCGAAAACAAAATTGCCGAGATCAGAGGTATTGATCAGTTCACCCTGGAGGATGCTGCCTACTATGTAGCTTTCGCCATGGGCACACAGATGGATGACAAGTCTCAATCCATCGTGGTAAACAACTTTACCTTCGAGGACACCCCGATGGGCAGTAAATTTTCAAGGAGGTTTAAAGCAGCCATCGATCAAAAGCTAGCCGGTGAAGGATTCAGCGTGGTCCAGGACATTACAACGAATCCAAACGCCCTGGTTCTGAACGGAACCTACTGGGAGAATGGCGATAAGCTGAAAATTGTAACCATCTTAAGAACACAGGCCGATGGGAAGACCATTTCAAGTGCGGAATGCTATCTACCTAAGCGGTCCATCGAAAGCCTGGGAATTGCTTACAAACCTGAGAACTATACTCAGGCTTTGGTCGATCAAAAAATATTTGCTGAAAACGAAGTGGTTGGAGGCAACCTAAACGTCGAAATCTGGACGAATAAAGGTAAGGAGCGCCTAATCTACGTAGAGGGGGAAATCCTCAAAATATTCGTGAGGGCCAACAAAGAATGCTACGTCAGAATAGTCTACTATTTTGCTGATGGCTCAAAATACCTGATGGTAGATAACTATTATATCCATAGAGATCTTGTTAATAAGACCTATGAGTTGCCCTTTAGCTTTGAATGCGCGGGGCCTTTCGGTGTGGAGACCATGCAGCTCAACGCCCAGGTAGATGCCTTTGAACCCCTCAATACCGATGCTGATGATTTCATCGTAGAATCGACACAGTCTATTCAGGTGAAATCCAGGGGTTTCAAAAAAGTTAAATCTACCAAAGTAGAAGACATAAAAGCTGAAAGAAGGCTGGTCATTACCACTATGGCCAACTAATCCTCAGCTACCTATTTACAAAAACCTATTTCTAATGAGACATATATTACTATTAGCAGCAACCCTAGCCTTTTGTACCACAGGTCAGGCGCAGCAGCTCGTCATAGACAACCAGGGCCATGCAGGTATTGTCAATTATCTATCTTTTGTGAAAGGAGGAAAGTTCCTCATCTCCACTTCAGATGACAAAACTGTACGGGTCTGGGATGTAGGCTCAGGTGAGCTCAACAAAACCTATCGTTTCGAGCAGACCATTGGACCCAATGGGAAAATCTACGCCTCTGCCTTGTCTAAAGATGAGCGGTTTCTGTTTATGGGAGGGTTCTTCGGAGAACCAGGCAGTGCGCCCTCAGAGATAGGTGAAATCAGAATACTGAACCTGTTTAACGATAAGCTGATCAAACCGGTAAAAGGACACACCAATATCATTCTCGATTTGAAGATTTCTCGGGATGGCAGTCGATTGATGAGTTCATCGGCTGACAACACCATCAAAATCTGGGACATTAGTGATGTAGGAGAATACTCTGCTCCGCAGCTTTTGGCTACCATAGACGTGGACATCATGCTCAACTGTATCGCCATCAACTCTGCAGGGAATATGATCGCCGGCGGAGATGCTGAAGGATATTTGAGGACGTGGAACATCTCTGATGTAAACAACATCACTACGGCCAAGCAGAAAATCCATAAGGACGAAATCCGTGACCTTCGATTTACCAATGAGGGAGGAAACCTCTTCTCTTGTGGAGACGATGGACAGGTGGTCAAGTGGACCGATGGGGGTAAGTTCATGGGATTCTTTGCGAAACTCCCTGGCCCAGTCGGTCAGATTGAAATTTCTGCTGATGATCAATACATCACGGCAATGGGCCGAGCCGGATTGGTGTACGATATTGCTTCAAAAGGGGTATTGGCAAGTTTTGATCTGCATACCAACTCTGTCAGCGCAATTACTTCGGCACCCTTCAGCACCTTTGATGGTAAGGCCGGTAACTACGTGGCTTCGGCCGGCGGCGATGACAAAAACATTTTGATCTGGGACATCACTAGTGGCAATGTGGTCAGAAACATAGTCGGAAACGGGCGAAGTGTCTTCGCTGTAGGAACCGATGCCGCTGACAACCTGGTAGGGTTTGGGCAGAGCAACCCAACAGGAAACCTTGATGACACCCGACTTGAAAAAAGCTTTGACTTAAGCGAACTGCTTCTTAGAAGAGGCGAAATCAACCAACGGGACTTCAATCGTGAGAAGAAATCCGGTGGAGGACTCATGCTTGCCAAAGAAGGAAACAATTCCTTCAGCATTGGTGGACAGGTAGTATCCACGAGCGATGATGAAGATGGGACTGTTCGTAGTTTTAGCTTTGTGCAAGACGATAGAGCGGTGGTATTAGGGTCTTCTTTTTCACTAAAAAAATATACCGCAGATGGAGAGTTGCTCGGTGCATTCAAGGGACATGAAGGTGAAACCTGGGCAGTGACAGAACTGGCCTCACGAGGCATAGTCGTGACCGGAAATAGTGACCAGACCATGAAGTTTTGGAATGTGAACAATGGTGAGAATCTTCTCACGCTGTTTGTAGCTTCTGACAATGAATGGGTCATCTGGACACCCCAAGGATTTTACGAAGCATCTGCCGGCGGTGAAAAGTACATTGGATGGCACATCAATAAAGGCCGCGGTAAGCTGGCAGAGTTTCATGATGTTTCTGCCTTTAGCAATCACTTCCACAGAAGGGATGTGATCGAACGAATCCTGGAACTGAAATCTTTCGAGGCGGTTGCACAGGAACTTGGCTTGAGTCTGACTCCAGAAGAGGAGGTTACTCCTGCAACCGTCGAATGGGTAACGCCAGTAGCTACCACCAGCGTAGTGGATGGCACGAGCACCGTGGTGACGTTCCTGGTTACTTCCAAGTTGCCGGTCAATCAAGTAAAACTTATGGCTGATGGCAGAACGATTGTCAACCAAACGGATTTAAATATCTCGGGCAACAATCAGCCTGAAGAAGTAGATATCACGATCAGTATCCCTGATGGATCCAGTGGTGTTTTTGCATTTAATTTGTTCGTTTCGGACGGTAAGTCAAAGATCACATCGGCTGAAAAAATCATCGCTTTCGAACCATCAGAGCCCGTGGTGGAAGAACAACCCGCTGTTGTAGAAGACAAACCGGATGAATTTGCTTTCACAGAAAAGCCTAAATCTACAGCGCCACCAGCTCCTGCGGAACCTGCACCTTCTTATTCCTATGGAGGACAGGACAGAAGCCGGATGACCCTCGATCCTGTGGATGATTCGCAAAAAGCACCCAGTACGCTGTATGTCGTTTCAATTGGTGTGTCAAAATTTCAGAATTCGGAATACGATTTGAATTTTGCCGAAGCAGATGCAGAATCCATCGCAGATCTGTTTAACGCCCAGAAAGGCAAAATGTATGAAACCGTTCGATCTATAAAACTGATCAATGAAAAGGCGACAAGAAGCAAAATCATTTCTACGTTCGGGCAATTAGAAAAGTATACTACTGTAGATGACCTGGTCATCATATTTATGGCGTCACATGGTATGAATATCAACAACAAGTTCTACTTCTTGCCGCATGACGGTGATGCGAACAGCCCAAGAGCTACTTGCATCGACTGGCGAGACTTTTCCGACTTGGTGGGGAATATGCCTGCCAAGGTGCTGCTGTTTATTGATACCTGTCATAGTGGTCAGTTGGGCACCACCCTACCGCAAAAGTCACAGGACAACACCGAGGCAGTTCGTGAAATGTCATCAAAGGAATACGGAGTGGTCGTAATGGCTGCGGCTACTGGGTACGAATATTCGCTCGAGCACCCGGACTGGGGTCATGGTGCTTTCACGCTTTCGCTGATCGAGGGAATTGGACAAGGGAAGGCAGACCTTAAACCGGATGGAATAATTTATTTGCGTGAGCTGGATTTTTACCTTGCAGATCGTGTGCAGCAGTTGACCGGAGGCCGTCAGCACCCTACTACTCAAAAGCCTAGCTCTATCAGCCGACTATCATTGGCTGAAGTTGATTAAGAATTTCGAATAGATCGAATACTTTCGATCACCACAGAAAACATAATGATCGACCCACCTATCAGTACTTGATGGGTGGGTTTTTCATTTAAAAAAAGATAGGCTTGTAAAATCCCCAGCACTGGAGTCAGGCATGTAATGATGCTGATCGTGGTGATTTGAAAGTGTTTAAAACTTCTTACCAGCAGCGTATGACCCAGAGCTGTGGTATAAAGTGCCAAAAGAACAATGGGAAACCATTGATGATTCGCGATTTCCAAATTCGGCTCGACCGGAAAATAGAATAGAAAGGGCACAAGGAATACAGTCACCAATAGCAACTGATAAAACATCAACAGAGTCCCTGAGGTGTGTGTCACGCTTTGTTTAAGCAGGATGTTTCGCACAGAATACACGACCGCAGAAATTAAACCCATGACAACCCCCAGGGTCACATCATTGCTGAGCTTAAGCTCCGGTACAAGGAAAAATACTCCTGTAAATGCCATAAGGGCCAATAAGATGTCTGACCATTTGAATCGTGTCCGGGTCATGATCGGCTCCAATATCGCTGTGATCACCGGGTAAGTAAACAATGACAACATACCGATCGATACATTGGACAGCTTGAGTGACCAGAAATAGGTAAGCCAATGCAACCCCATAAAAATTGAACTGATGACAATCGATCGTGTCTCCCGACCAGCCGGTATGCGTCGGATCGATCGGGTCACAACCAGGAAAAGGAAGATCGCCACCGTCCCAATTGCGCATCGCACCCATATGATCAATGGTACCGGGAGTGAGATATACTTGCCCAATGCCCCCGAAGAACTCAGTACTAGGATAGACAGGCCAAGCTGTATAAAATTAATGGTTTGCCGATTCATACCCGGCCAATGTAGTAATTATTCAAAAAATTCTTTAACTATTCAAATCAATTCACTGTCATCAGAAATTTTATATATAATAGTTTTTTAAAATCGTTAATTTTAGGAACTCAATTCAAAAGTGATTTATGGCACAACTTAACTATCCCTACCTACTACTCAGAACAGCATTCTCATTTATGACCTGCGACGGTGATATTGATCGCAGTGAAGTGCTCACCATTAAGGATATGGATAGGGACAACCGGTTATTCGGTGATATCGACATCTCCAAGGAGCTGGAGCTCATGCTGGAACGCATCAACCTAAAAGGGATGGATTTCCTGAAAGAATATTTTCGAAAGGTCGACAAGGCCGATCTCTCCGAAGATCAGGAAATGGAACTCCTCAACGTAGCGGTAGATATCATCTATGCTGATGACCAGGTGAAAGACGAGGAAGTGAAGTTTTTACGTGTATTGCGCACCTTGCTTAAAGTCACCGATGAAAAAATCCTGGGCAAATTCCCTCAACTCGCCAAGGATTTCATGTGGGATGATGATTTCACGGAGGAGTACATCAAAATCCTTTACAGCAACTATTTCAAGAATCAAACACTGCCCGTGTTTGATGTCTCCGACGTAAGGGATATTTCTAAAGATCACGACATGGGTGACCAGGCAGAAGCCTAATAGGTTTACTCGTCCCGGAGTGTCTTCACCGGATTCATCCTGGCAGCCCTCATGGTCGTCAAGCTTGTGGTCGCCAAACCTACCACGATAATGAGAAATGCTGAGCCCACCAGGGTAAACCAGGCCACTGACTTGTACAATGCGTAGATTTCCGTGAAAAGCATTTCTGTACCGTAATAACCACCCAAGGCACCGAGAATCCCTGCCACTATGAGTATGATGACAAATTCTCTGTTGAGTAAAACGATAACACCAGACACTGAGCTTCCCAATGCCTTTCTGATGCCGATTTCTTTGCTGCGCCGTACTACGTTAAGTGATGCAAGCGAGAATATCCCAGACACAGACAGCAAAGTGCCCAGGATCGATAGAAAGGCAAAAATATTGGTCATATTTTTCGTCAGGTACCTCTTGCCTTCCATTAATACATCCTCCTGATAATGACTGTTGTAAGGCTTGGTAGGGTACATTTCCTTCCAGGAGGCTTCCAGGTCATTATTTACTTCAGCCAGATCTTCGGCGGTAGTCCGAACGATGGCCATTTGAAAAAACTCCGGGCCACTGGTATAAAACACAAAAGGTTGCGCCTCAGCCGATTGGTATAGATTATCAAGAAAATCATCCACCACCCCGAGAATACGTCTTTTTGTACCGTGCACCTCAATCTCTTCACCTATGGGATTGTCTTGTATATTTAAAAACTTCACCAATTCTCTGGACACCACCAATCCCGTCGCCAGTTCGGATGCCTTTTCTGTATCAAATGCGCGGCCTTCTGTAAACTCCAGGCCCATCGCTTTGAAATAATGATTGCCTACCCCGACATGCTTCACGTTGTAGTCCTCACCCTTGTACTTCACCGGTGACTCGTAGGTGCTCCAGCCCAGCTGATGTATTGATCCGCTAAATTCCAAGACTTTTGGGTTGGCAAGCGCCTTGCTCTTCAGGCTGTTGAACTCTTTTTCGCTCTGTATCTCAATGGACAATACCTGCTCCTTATCATACCCAAACTGGATAGAATCCTGATAATCGGCGTTTTGCGTAAACCCAATGCCCGCCACCAAGACGATCACCGAAAGGGCAAACTGCGTGGAGACCAAAAATCGGGTCAAGAGATTGGATCCCTTTACTTTCACGGTACCTTTCAGCAGATTGACTGTTGAAAACCGGCTGTTGAACAGGGCAGGATACAGACCGGCTACCACAGAAGCAAAAATCATTAGACAGAAGAGCGCGATGATCATGTTGAGCACGTTCAAATCTTTCATGGCGAAAGGAAAATCCCACATACCCATAAACTCCGGTACCAAAACCATTGAGATCATGTAGCCCACAATCACTGATAGCAGCATCAATACTCCTGTCTCCATTAAAAACTGGAGCACGATCTGTTTTCGATGCGCCCCAATGGACTTCCTCACCCCTATCTCTTTGAGCCGGCTTGCCGCAATGGCGATCGAGGTATTGGTCAGGTTGAAACACGCGATCAGCAAAATCAACATCGCCAATGTCCCAAATATGATCAGTGGAGCCTTTTGCATTCTAAAATTGATATAGGGCCGATAAGCATAGCTGATGTTGTCCACATCTATCGGGTCGTTGAAATGCTCTAGCTTCCACCCCTGTACTTCTTGATCGGGTACTCCATCATTTCTGAGTGATATGTACTTGTCAAAATGTTTGGCCGTGGCCTCTGCCTGATCCGGATTGGTCAATTTCACGAAAGTGGTCACCATGTTCCAGTCTTCCCAGGGTTGCTTGCCGTCGAGCAGACGCAGCTCAGCAAAGTGTTCGATGCGAATGAGGGCTTGCAGAAACAATGAGGTGTTAATAGGAAACTTGGCAACTACACCACCCACCACAAATTGTTTCTCTACACCTTTTTCAAACGAAAGCGTGAGCGTTTTTCCAACGGCTTCATCATCTCCAAAATACTTAGTAGCCAATTCTTCACTCAGAAAAATACTGTGGAGATCATTGAAGGCAGCGTGACTCCCGGACACCAGCGGAAAGTCAAACATGCTGAACAGTGAACTATCAGCATACGAGATGTATTCGCTAAAAGCCTCATTGCCAAAGCTCACATTAGCCCCGCCGGCGGCAAATCGGGTGTACTGCTCTATGCCTGCGATCTCGTCTTTGGCCGAAGGGCCTAGCAAAATCGGGGTAGCCGTGGTATGCTGGATATTTCCGTCGTTAAAGAGTATTTGGGTATGCACCCTGTATACATCTTTGACTTCTTCTTTGTCATGAAAGCTGTTGAATTCAATATTGTAAGCCAGAAACAAATACACCGCGATACAGCATGCGATCGCTATTCCTAGGCCCAAAGTATTGATGATTACATAGCTCCTGTTTTTCAGGAGGTTCCTGAGGGCGATTTTCAGATAGTTTTTAAGCATAATGGGTTGGTTTAAAATGCAATAGGCACTCCTCCCACCGCAGGAAGAGTACCTACTAAATTATACAAATTCCTTGTTACTCATCCCGCAAAGTATCTACAGGATTGGCCTTAGCCGCCCGAAATATCGTCGCACTCGTAGTAGACAGCCCCACCAGGATGATTACTATAGCAGATGCTATGACCGGCAATATGGGCATTGGGATGTGGTACTCTGATACCAGATCCAATATCCACTCAGTACCAAAGTATCCTCCGGCCGATCCGAGCACACCCGCTACTACCATGATGATCACAAACTCCTTGTTGAGCAGCATCACTACGTTGGAGACTGATGCACCCAGTGCCTTGCGAATACCTATTTCTTTTGTACGCTTGGCAATATTCAATGATGCAAGGGAGAAAATACCCGACGCAGAAAGCAATCCACCTAGGATCGTCAAGAAGAAGAAAATCTTTTCCAAGTTGCCATTGACCTGACGGGTTCCCTCAAGCAGCACATCCTCCTGAAATCGGCTCACATAGGGCTTGGTCGGAAAAATCTCCTGCCAGGTTTTTTCCAGTTGGTCGTTGACCTCTGCCAGGTCGCTTGCATCTGCACGAACGATCATATTTCTCCACCTTTCGGGAAAGGTCGTGTACATCAAAAACGGCTCGGGCTTTTCTGATTGATAGATATTGTCCACGAAGTCCTCCATCACACCCACAATCTTTCTTTTGTTTCCGCGCAAGGTAATATACTGGCCTATCGGGTCGCCCTGGATATCGAGGGTCTTCATCATTTGACGATTGATTACGATGGCTTCACGATCGTTGGCATTTTCATAATCGATCGGCCGACCGTAGGCAAACTCAAAATCCATGGTTTCCAAATACCCCTCTCCAAACTCTACGTGCCGCACGTCATAGTCCACATTGCCGAAAGTGATGGGGTTGTTGTACGTACTCCATCCTACATGATGCTCAGTGACCCCTACCTGCTTGATCAGCGGATTAGTACGTGCACGGGCCTCCATCCTACGGTAGTCTTGCTCGTCCTTGATATCTATGGACAAAATCTGCTCCTTGTCATACCCAAATTCTATAGACTCCTGAAACTTTGTGTTTTGAATAAAGACCACCCCCGCGATCATCACGATGATGGAAATGGCAAATTGAACCGACACAAGGGTACGGGTAAGGAAGTTGGTTCCCTTTACCTTGACATTGCCTTTGAGGAGATTCACAGTATTGAATTTGGTGCTGAATAATGCGGGATACGAACCAGCCAGCAAGGCAGTAAGGAATACCAATGCTATCAGGGTGATCACCAGGTTGATGCCATTGAGATCGCTCATGTCGTAGGGCAGATCCCACATATCTACAAACTGCGGAACGATCCACAGGGAAATCAAATAGCCTACACCCAGTGAGAGCATTATGACAATCAACGTCTCAAACATAAACTGCCCCATGATCTGGTGCTTGTAGGCCCCCAGGGATTTTCTCAGTCCAATTTCCTTCAATCTATTGGCCGACATGGCAATCGAGGTGTTCGTCAGATTGAAGCAGGCGATCAGTAGGATCATCAGCGCAAGGGCTATGAACAAAATCAATGGCTCGATTGGAATGGGAGTGTTCAGATAAGACCAGGTAATGTCGTTTTGATCTAGCTCGCTTTTGAAAGGCTCAAGCGAATATCGTTCGATGGTCTGTTCTTTAAACAGGTCGTTTCTAAGTGGCATGTATTTATCAAAAAGCTTGGATAGCTCCTCCGCTTGATCGGGGTTTTCCAATTCGAAGAATGTCACCGGCAGGTTCCAATCTCCCCACGGTGGTTGATCTACCGCCCTCATCTCCTCGAAATGCTCCATCCTCATCACGAAGGGCATATAAAGCGAGGAATTCACTGGGACTTTGTCCAGGATACCACCCACAGTTACCTTCTTCTCTACTCCCCGTGCAAAACCAAGGGTCAGTACCTTTCCAATAGGATCTTCATCACCAAAGTACTTGGTCGCACGCTCCTGATCCATAAATACACTGTGCAAATCTTTGAATGCCTCGGGGCTACCGCTGAGCAATGGAAAGTCAAACATTTCGAAGAGCACACTGTCGGCAAAAACAATGTTTTCACTGAAGGTATTGACCACTCCGGTAGCCTTATTTTGGTAGCTGACACTTGCACCCCCAAAGCCCCCGCCATACCTCATGAATCGCTTCACCCCGGCGATATCCTTCACAGCGCTAGGCCCCAATGGGTTGGGAGCACTGGGCACCTGTCGTTTGTCCCCGTTGTTCATGGTCACATGCGCATGAATTCGGTAAATGTTCCTCACCTTATCATCATCATGGAAGTCGTCAAACTCTATATTGTAGGCCACCAAAATGTATGAGGTGATGCAGCAGGCCAGTGCTATGCCAAGACCAAAAGTATTGATCAGCACATAGCTCTTGTTTTTCATTAGGTTTCTGAAAGCAACCCTTAGATAGTTCTTAATCATGGCATTGGTTTTTTATTGAGTTTTTGAATTGTAAAGTAAACTTACGCACCATCGTCATGCTATGTGTCACTTGCGTGTAAAGCATTGTAAAAAGTTGTCATTATAAAAAAAGGTCAATTGATACCTCATTCGTCAATCTGCATGCCATAAACTTTACCTTCTGTTTTTCAATCAGTTACATTAATCCAAGTGTTCGATATCGATCAATCATCTCCATTTGCGGACATCATATTTTAATAATGCAGAACAAAGGCCGGACGTTTATTCGTATATTGATATTAAAACCTCAAACCATGAAAACAGCAGTTCTCACTCGGCAATTATTTATTCTGTCCATGATATTTCTGGCCGGCTGCTCCGGTCAAAAATCAGAACCCAAAGAGGAAAGTCCATCTACCGCAGAAAAAAGTAGTTCTACATTTAATTCCGATGAAGAAGTAAAATCCTACCTGGAAGATAAGGGTCTGCTCATGGCCATCAATGGTCGGGAGGTCTATCGTGAAGACAATGCAGCCGGCATGGCATATCAGGATATAGTAGGAAGCATTAAAACGCTCAGTTCTAATCCTGAAGAAAATTCAATCCCTCTTTTTTACCTTAAAGTAATCGGTGCCAACCTGGAAGATTCTGAAGAAAGACAAAGCTTCATCGAAGGTCAAATGGCAAACAAAGACTTGTACCTCCACATGGAAAAAATGATGCGATTCCTCCAGCGACAGGATCGTCCCGTGATCAAATCAGCCCTACTAAATGTCACCGATCAGATCACTGAAGATCAGTGCGTAGAGTTTTTACAGCATCTGGGCTACCTGTCCGGTACCGCAGCAGGAAGCTTCACCTATGACGAACGAGTGCTTAAAACCATCCCAACGTTTTACAAGGTCGCCCTGCTCGATAAGCTCCGGGGTGCGGAAGGTCGCGCAGGAATGGTGTATGATCAAATGGCCCTAAGCCTGGGAGTCTCCTAGCCTTAAAACATGAGACACACCGGTCTGGAAAGTTCTATTTCATTACCCGTATAGGAAGGCAGACCGGTCTCCAGATCCCGCTCGAATACCACGATGTTGTTGGATTTTTGATTGGCGACAATCAGGAATTGATTATCGATATCCGGACTAAGGGCAAAATTCCTTGGCCAATCCCCATGTACAGACTCTGTGGTGATGAAAGTAAGTTCGCCCGACTCAGACACGGCAAAAACAGCGATACTGTTGTGCCCTCGGTTGGAAGCATAAACATATCGTCCGTCATTAGAGACCTGGATGTCTGCGCATTGATTGTGCCCCTTGAATCGGGGAGGAAGGGTGCTCAATTTGGATATTGCGGTCATGTCACCGGTCTCAGTATTTACCGAAAGGGCAAATACCGTACTCGACAATTCATTGACCAAAAAGGCAACGTCCTGTGAGGGATGGAAAACCATATGGCGGGGGCCATCTCCCGGATCCGTGTTGAAGGCCGTTTGACCCTCTCCGATTGACAGCTCACCCACGGGATACTTTACGATCTGGTCAATCCCAAGATCGATGGCATAGAGCCATTTTCCATCTTTGGAAAATATAGTGCAGTGGGCATGGGGTGCCTCCTGTCGGTCTGCATTTGGCCCTGAGCCCTCGTGCTGGCGCAATACTGGGGTCGAAAGCTGCTTACCTTCTTCGGCGAGAGAAAAGGACATCACATTTCCTCCTACATAGTTTGCTATAGAAACGAGCCCACCTTCAGGGCTGATGGAGACATGACATGGTGCTGCGCCCTGGCTGGGCTGCCGACTGGTAAGCTCCAGTGCGGTACGGGCTTCATTCCAACGAAATGCACTCACAACTCCTTCGCCTGCTTCATTGGCAGCATACACCATTTGTCGGTTTTGAGATATGGCCAGAAAGGAAGGGTTGTCAGCTTGGGCGACCAGCTCCGGCTTGGTCAGGATCTCTTCCTTCATGTCGAGATAAGCACGGTAGATACCCTGGCTGCCATCTCCGGTATAGGTACCGATGAGAACCTCCGGTCCAATGTTCTCTTTCATTTCTGATTTCTCTTTTTGGGGGCTGCTGCAGGCCAGCATGGTTGCGACCAACGCGGCCACAAAGGAGGTGTTTTTCAAATTCATAATTTAGTTGATATTAGCGCTATTTTATCAGGTCAGGTAGTTTCTTGGGATCCGCTCCGGATCATAATGCCCAAAAGTATTTTTATTGATCATATTATTCAAATATCGAATCAATATGAGCGCAAGAACGAACAAAAGTGCACCACTCCAATGGTCATGAGTCACCAAAAACACTCCTATAGATATGCTGATAAGTATGACCGGCACCACGAGCAACCACAGCATGGCTTTGATTTTATTTTTTTGCTCTACTTTTTCGCCTTTGGTAAACTCCACCTTTTCCTTGTAGGGAAGCAGTCGGGCATGCAGGCCTTTCTGTAGTTTGTCAAAATCAGAGGTAGACTCGTCACTTCTCACTGAGGTCGTGTGCTCATTTGAGCCATCAGAAATTTTCATGGAAAACAGGCTTCTCGCCGAATATTTACCTGCTTTTTCCAGCGTCTTGTTGAGGTGAACCGATTTGATCTGGTCATAAGGGATGCTGACCTGTCCCTCTTCCTGCGTGATTTCAACAGAGGTGTCTGTAAGCTGCCAAGTCATTTTTGGTTAATTTGGTGACTCTTGAAGTTACCAAATTTTTCTCTAAAATGATTGTTGTCTATTGATGACCTTTGTCAATCAAATGTAAATCCAACTTCGTTTTTGACATGGGGCCAAATGCAATAAGGACCTCATCACCGATTTTGCTACTCATATACTCCTCAGTACTGACCAGATAGGATTGTCCATTGACGATAAGCGCTTCTTTACCTCGGAAAGCTGTCTTTCCATTGATTTTACCTCTAACGGCCAGCTTCTCTTCGCCGACCAGATCCAATCCGATATTTCTTACATTCCTATAGATAATCACCACAGCGACCGACACTCCAGCCCCGATCAGCCCAAACCACCATCCCATGACATCTCCTTCTATCAAGACATAGTAAACAAAGGCTCCAACACTCGCAGATAGTAGCAAAGACAGATAGATGAAAAAGGCCAAGGAGATGAGCCTACTTCTTTTTAGCCTTTTTCGGTCCTTTTCTTCCAAAGGGAGCATCCAGGATTTCTCCATTGTCATGTCAAACCATTTTGTTGCATCCAATCACCTGGACTGGTCTGAATATCTTTATGCCCACCCAGCTTAGCTTCCAGCTTTTTTTGTCCTCTCTCGATTGACTTGGTCACCATGCTGTGCTCAATGGCCTCATCATCCCTGAGCCCAAGGGTTTCCATCATTTTGGTCAGTCGCTCAGAGCCAAAAACCGTTAGGGCTGATTCATCCAATCCCGAATAGTAAAACACCTCTTTTACACCCGCCTTTTCGGCCAATTTTATCGGAAGCTGATTCAAGGAGTAGATAGGATGGATTTCCAGAATATGCACCTCATCAGAATCTAAAATATTTAGGCTAGGAGCCGATCTGGCATCTATAAGGTTATAGCCGTTTTGAAGCATTCCCTGAGATGAGACCTTGTGCACTTCCAATCCCACCACCATCATCAGTTTAATGAAATCCTCTGCGGAAGATTCGAAAAAATAAATCAAAATAACCCTCTTGCTGCTATCTCCCTCTTGAAATTTGGCAATCAAGTTTTTGTACTTCAGGATTTTAGATAGATAAATCAAATATCTGGCTGCGCACTTTTTTCTGGAAAAGAACATTACGAGAGGTTAGTTATTTAAGTAGAAATTTAACGCACCTAATTTACAATTCGAACCAAGTAAATGAGTTAAGCCTTTTTTTTGTAAATTGTGTAGACTAAACACCTAAGTAATAATATCATTAACCTAGAGAGCACTGAATAGATGGCAGATCAAATATTTGAATCCATTGAGGCCAAAATAGAGGCCAGTCGTGAAAAAAGACATGCAAGCCGTGGCACATCCTATGAGTTGGGCATGGAGCTTCTATTCAACACCAAAAAAGAGTTGGATGAACTCAAATCACTCCTTGGAGAAAACGATGCCCGCTACATGCTCATCTCCGACCACCTCGCCAAAGAGGTGCTTCAGTGTGGCATTGACTACTTCAAGGCAATGAAGGACAATTCGCGCTTCTCTGAGTCCAACTCCCTGGAAATCCTCAATAGCGCCAAGGATATCTCCAACAATGCACAGACCATCAGCCGGATCAATGACAACATAGAAGGCATTCATGATTGGGTGAGAACCCAGGCCCAACGAGACAGTCGTCATGTGCACCATGATTTTAACAAGATACTACTCAAGACCGCTTTTTCATTTATGACTTGTGATGGGCATATCGACACCAATGAGGTGAAGCTTATCATGAAGATGGCTGAAAAGGACAGACGTTTTGGTGAGATCGATATCAACAAAGAACTCGACACGCTGATCGAAGGCATCAACGCCTGGGGTATCGGTTTTCTCAAGGAGTACATCAAAATCCTGCGCAATGCGAAGTTTGCCCATGATCAGGAGCTTGAGCTGGTCGATATGGCTGTAAAAACCCTATATGCGGATGGCAGGGTTGATTACAACGAAATCAAATTTTTCAGGATCTTCCGATCTCTACTGGATGTATCTGACACCCAGATCATGGAAAAATGTCCTGATCTGCCGGGTGAGTTTTTTGAGACGGATATTTTTCCGCACAGCTATCTCAAGCTGCTCTTTGAAGATTACTTCGAAAAAATCGAGCTGCCTCAGTTTGAGAAAATCACTCAGGGTTAGGTTTGGCTCACCAATAAATTCAAATAACATCTTCTAGTTGAATTTTCATTTTTTGACCTGTCCCAAAAAACGAAACAAAAAAAGACGAGGCTGTGAATAAATTTCTAAAATTCAGTCTGATTGTTGAGTTAAATCCAAACTCTCCCGCATCGCTGCACTCGCGGGATCAAGCAGTGGATTTAAATGCATAATTCATCGGACTGAATTTCTTTACGGAATTGATTCAAGGCCGGATATAAACCCGAAATTGCCACGATCCCTCAATCATGTATAAATGAAGCTATTCTGTTAAGCTGCGTATGTACTTTTTCTTTGAAGTACGATGGCTTGATATAACTACTTACCAATCGTGATGAGTTCGTTGATGATGGCGCCGGACTCTGATATGCCCTGGACTTCCACTTGCAGGACGGTGCCTACGTCCGAATTGAAAAATGAAACCTCCGCCTCACCTTGGTCATCAGTGCCAACCGATGGGTTCCAATAGAGGGTAGATCGTCGATCGGGGCGAGCGTGCTCGGGTCGAAATTCCCCATAATCCGGTGCATAAAACGCTCGAGCAGAATAGATTCCCTCCAGCATGAGTGAAAAGACTTTTTTACCGACCGTATTGGACTCGTGTACTACACCTTTCTTTGTGTAAATGACCAAGACACCATTTCCTCCAAATACTCCGTAGATAGCGGCCGAAGGGCCCTTGAGTACTTCGATCCTGTCGACGTTGCTGGGGGGAATTGATCTAAGTATGTCGGCTTCAGCGCCAAAATTGGCCTGGGTAATCATAGCTGCCACAGCGTTGGGGCTGTCGGCTGTATTCCCGTCGTTTCCTATACCTCCTGTCATTGAAGACTGTAAGGGCACTCCGTCCAGTATGATAAGTGGTGGCCCTGTACTACCGCGGATACGTATTTGGGAATTGTTATAAACGTTTACCCCAGCTACCTGACCTGTGATCATCTGGAATATGTCGTTGTATTGACGATCCCCCGCTGTGATCACTGCGTCCGGAGTGCCATAGATGCTGGCGGGCTCTTCATATTTCGATCCCTCTATGGTGACCCCCTTGAGGATTTTGGTTTTGTCACCATAGGCAAGCTCTATTGCACGACTGTCTGCGTTCATGCTGAGGAAAGCTGCGATATCCTTATCCCATGACATCTCCTGATTCCTTCTCTGACGGCCGACTGATTGATACTGCTGTTTGTTGACCAAAACTTTAACTTTTTTCACCTCCTTGCTGGTTTCCGCCAGGCTAAATACCATACCCGTGGAGTCCGCATAGTTAAGTCCTGAGATTTTAAACCCGCCGAGCTTATCTGTCCTCAACACATTGGCTATTGGCCCCTTATCGTCGAGTATCAAAAAGCTAAGATCAGTAAAAGGCAACGGCATGCCAGATGTAGGGTTCACAGCCGCACCTGATAATGTAAGGCCATATTCAATGGGGTATTTGATTTTTTTCTTTCTTCCCGCCAGTATATCTCGCCACAAAAACCGACGCCATCCCTGCGATAGCATCAGCTCATCCAGATCCCGTAGAGTTTGGTTTTCTGTGTCTTTGAAGTAATGCCCGGGCTCCTCAATCGTACCTACCAAATCGGATTCCAGCAATAGGTAAGACAGAATGTTGCGATCCATCGCAGACTTCTTTGCCTGGTAAGAATCCGATACAGCAATGGAAAAGTCTCCTTTGATCGGTGCACCATCGGCATCCGTCAGAGACAGTCTTAAGCCAACGGAATCCCTCGGATCAAACCGTTTAGACTTTGAATCGATCGCTACGTTGACATTTCTTTGGTTATTGACGAAAGTCAGTCGCTCACACTGGGGACGACCCTGCTCGTCGAAAAGGGTAATCTGGAGTATGCCGTTGGGCAGGTTGGACTTAGGAATCTCTATGGCGGCTCGATTTTCTTCGATCAGGCCTTTGCCCTTGTAATAGATGCGCCCACGACATTGCCCTATCAGATAAAAGCCGGATTCATTCAGATCCTCCGAGGTGGTGACTGACACCTTCATGGCGTTAGGCTTGTTGTTGGTCACCTGAATGGAAAAGCCAGAGGCCACAGGATCAGGCAAAGGATACGTTTTATCTTCTCCTTTTTGCTTGAGCTTAATAAAATATCCAGTGGTCTGTGGGTGGATAAAAAAGCTACCGATGCCCAGATGATTGCTGGAAAACACCCCCACCTGATTACCGTCAGGATGATGAATGGTTCCCTTGACCGGGACACCTTTGCCTTGTGAATCTACAGCTTTGAAACCTACCCGACTGATCACACCCTTGACCAAATCCCCTCCTTCGGGAAAGAAATTAACCTTTAGCTCGTCCAGTTCTTTTTCCGGCGGCGGCTTTGATTTGGCATTGTACACATCGACGTATTGGCTAAAGAAATAATTGGATGAAAAATTGCGCATCCAGGAGGTGTAGGCCCTGATTTCATATTTGCCGGAAGGCAGCGTATCTGCCAGGGCGAAGTCCCCCGCACCGAGTCCTTCTTTTATTTCCAATATTTTGTGCGAGACCACCTCCTGATCCGGCCCGATCAGTTCGGAATAGAGCACCTCACTTTGCATCGACTTTCGATGGACATGCCCATCCACCAGATAGGGGCTAAACCAAATATCCTCGCCGACCATATAGTAAGGCTTGTCCAGGTGCAGATAAGCCTTTTCCTGAAAACTGATGGTTTTGTCAAACTTCTGCTCCAGCTCGGATATCATCGGGTCTGTGAGCAGGTCATTGCGCTCAAGCACGATCTGTTTTTGGTTGTTGAGATAGATGGTGCCAAAGGCCTTTTGGGATTCGAAAGCCTCAATTACCTCCTGCTCGACAGGGGTTCGCTTTACGATTTCATTCTCCTGCCAAAACTCACTATTGTATCCGAGATGGTCGAGTATATCCGCATCACGGGTGAGTCGGATCTTGCCACCCAATCGTTTTCTTTTTAAGGGTTGGTAGAAGTCATAGAATGTGAGCAAGGACTGGGTCGTGACCGGAAACTGGAACTCATCCTCCAGGTAGTAGTCAAAGGTATGTTCCACATTGATGTAGTCAAGAATGAGTGTAGAGTCCACATCGTCGCGATAGGTCAGCTCATAGTCTACCTTATAGTTCTTCCAGTAACCCTCGTCACTAGTGAGTTTGATGAACTTAATTCGGTCGTCTTTGATACTTCCAGCCACCTTGAGGATATCGTAGTTGTCGATATCTATGTACACATCCCCTTCAAAAGCAGGCTGCCCTACGTTCTCAATCGGGGTGAAATGCACCACAGCCAGCTTCCTTGGTCCTCTTTCGATCACCTCCTTGATCTCGTACTCGTACAGTTCCTGCAGTTTTCGATTGATGGGCATGATAAAATCATCAGTCGGCGGTTGAATGGTCGTCCATATCTTAGAAAGCAGCGAAAAGTTTTTATTCGCTATGATGGTATTGCCGATGGCATAGCGGCCCTCCTGTATTTCCCAATCCAGTATGCCCTCCGTATCGAAGCGCGTATCATAGAAAATCTCATAGAGCTCAGAATACACTGTGTCGGTCTTAGTGACCTGTCGGTAAAAAGCCCTTCCATATTTGGACTTAGACTGGTTTCGTACGTTGTAGTACGCCTTCTGCACCAGATTTTCGATATAGCCTGATCGCTTCCTGCCCTTTACGGTAATGGCGTCCAGCACCTTGGTGGCCGGAGTGAGTTCCAGGACAATGGGGTTGTTTTCCAATACACGGATGCTTCTTTTTTCGTAGTTGAGATGTGAAAAGACCAAATCCATGGGAAGTGAGTCCACCTTGAGAGAAAACTCTCCTGCGATGTTCGACGATGTACCAATAGCAGCGTTGATCGAGCCAATGCTCACAAATGGAATGGGCTCCTGGGTGACGATATCGACAACAGTACCTGATATAGAGATAGGTTGACCATTCGCCTGGAGCGAAATACTAAATACTATAGCGAGGGAAACAACCAGATAATGAGCTCTCATGATCTGTAGTAATACTACAAAATTCTGAGATTAGTTATGTCATACTTCAGAGTCAAATTGCGATGCACACGTAGTATGGTCAATTATTGAGTTGTCTTCTTATCGAAAATATAAAACCCGGCCACATCGGACAGCACCTTCAAAACGATGAACAGGTCGAACGTCCCCAAACCTCCGTCGGTCACTTTGATCCCTAAAATGATGATGATGTGCATGGGCACGATCCTAATATAGGGTCCAAAAAATGCCGGAGCCTTGTGATAAGGTGTGCGCATGGAAAGCTCGTTGAGCAAGAACAGAATGAACTGGCCGATGAGAATGAAGAAATTGACTTTCATCAACTTGGCAAGGGCTTGCAAATCAGATCCCCTGCTCATAAACAACAGAAATACGATATAGCCCGCATGAAACCCACCGTAGTGTATCGCAAAAAAGAAAGGTAAAAACAGGCGCCATTTTTTCGTGCGAAACTGGAAAATCCACTCCAGTACCCAGTAGCGCAATCCGATGTACAATGACTGTAAAAAGTAAGCCCACAGCACATACATGGGATCCAAATCCCCCATATGATAGCTCACCAAGGTGGCGAGGTTGTAAAGCAGGATGAAGAGGATTTCCTGGTTTTGAGCTAAGCCACTAAAACTATTTGAAAGCTTCATCTAAATAATCAGTCCTAAGGACAGAGCTAAAACAAAACCAATGATACCCAACACAACAATGACAAATATCACCACTGATAAGCGATTGACTTTTTTAGTTTTTTCCTCATGAATAGCGCGGAATTTCTCCACCTCCTCAGGTAGTACTCCTCTCTTGAGCAATTTGGAATCAAAAGTGATATTATATACCCTTTTGGCCTGATGTATCTCTATCAAATCCCCTTCCTCGAACTGATGATAGATATTGGCCTGGACAGATAATTTGTAATCCCCGAAATGGAAATAGTAGGTCGTACGCCTTTTCTTGCCAGTCGAAGTGTGGGTCTCTTTCAGCGTGATGACACCCTGGATGATTTTCTTTTCATTGTCTCGAAGGTCCAATACAACAGCCCTTGTAATCCAGAAGATCACCGCTATGAAAATGACGGCCATACCCATGACCGCAAAGCCGAAAAAATCGTCTCCACTGCCCGGGCCTGACAACATGAAATAAAAAATACCTCCTGATATCAGAATGAAAACCGGAATGAAAATAAACCCCTTCTTTAGCTTGGATCGCTCTTTTTCGGAAAGGGGCTCATAGGTGAATTTGACTAAATGATTTGACATGTCGATGTTATCCTAACATATAGTAAAGTAATAGTTCAAATTTCCAGTGGCAATCGAAGCGAATGGTTAAAAGAAATTAGACATACCTACAACAAACCTACTGTATCAAATGGCTAATGTCATCGGGGGATTCCCTGATTTTCAGTAAGGGAAGTCCGTATTCGAATCTTTGATTGTGGATTGATGATTTTGGATTGTTGAATTGGGAACTACTCTTGTCCCTCGACCAGCTCGAGTGTCCAGGATTTATTTGCCATAAGTAGGTTTCAGGTCATATTAACAAAAGCTTTGAGATGAAAATTACGACCGAACAAAATCATAATCCAGCCTTACCACTCTTTTCCGTCCGAGCGGAAAACATATAGTGATTCCTTGAATTCATCATCAGTCAGATGAAAATGCACGGGCATGTCTTCAAACACCTCCTTGGAAATCATCAGGGTCAACAATTCGAAAATGGCATGTAGATCCTCTTCAAGGGGTTCATCACCTCCCGCATAAACCGCTCGAAGTTCATAGGCATTGACCCCTGTGCGATCGTTGTATTTGAGCTGCATGGAGACCTCTCGTTCGTCTGTGAAGTAGCCATTGTTGACTAGAAACTGCCCAAGAGAATCAATCTTGTCGTCCGGCACTCCTTTGGTGTAATAGAGCGTTCCTTTTTTGAATTGCTTGTCATAGCCGTAGTCCTTGCCCATCAGTTTGCGTACCGCAAAATCCCCAAAGCTCTCTGTTTGCGGATACCCTTGATCTTGTAAGCTATCCTTGAGGGCCTCATAAGTCACCTTTTCTTCAAGAGCAAGCGGTGTTTTGTCATAGTCAATATCCTTGATGGCTTGACGTATTCCTTCCGGGATGGTTGTGATGTTTGTTCCGTCCAGTTCGAGACTTTCCAAACCAAGTTCAGCCATCCACTCAGGCAATTCTGAGATGGGGTTGTTTTCAAGATCGAGTTTTTTGAGGTTGGGCATAGACTTGAGGATGTCCTCGTCTAACTCACTAATGTTATTGTTTTTCAGGATCAGTTCTTCCAGCTGCTGAAACTCTGACAACCGGTCCGGTAGCTTGGTAAAGCCCTTTTTACTGAGCACCAGGCGGGTGACACCCTCAGGATTGGCCCAGGCCTCGTCGTACTCCTCATTGGTCAGATAGCCCCCCACAAAAAACAAAATGACCGAAGGCAAAAAGAACACAAGAAAGGCCTTTCCTCGCCCGGCACCTTTGCCCAATAAAACGGAAGGCTTCACTAGCCCAACGAGGAAGGCAATAAAAAGAAAAAACGAAATGACAATTGCTGCTGTAGACATGGCTCCACTTTTTATACAAAGTAAGTCACCACCCTACTTCCATGAAATACCCTCGTTTCGGCATTCTTATATACCCACTGGCACGGATATACTTTTTTAAGTTCTTATTGTCGTGGCTTTAATGGTCTGTGTGGGTTATTCATGGAAGCGTCTGTTACATGCCGTTATTTTGCCATTATATTGTTGCGATAGTCGATCCAGTTCTGAAGTTGTTTTGTTCCTTCTTCAATGTTGAAAAACTCGGGAGTTGATCCGTCTGTTGCACGTAAGTTCAGTTCTTTCAGAATGTTAGCAATACACGGAATAGCCAGTTCATTTCCTCTGACATGCATGGCAAATGAGTTCAGAAGTTCGTCAGCTCCCATATTGAATTCAATGGAGAACTGATCGTTCTCCAAGATTCCCCAGGATTCATCAGAAAAATTCACCGTTGGTTCTGCGTTCAGAATAGTTCGGATGACATCAGTTCGATTGCCAATTGGTCGAAGCTGAAAGTCGTCAGGAATCTCTTCAAGAGTTCGTGCGTTACCCCAATCTTGTACAAATAAGTCCCAACTCATATTTCAATCTAAGTTTGTTTATTATTAATGCCAATCATTTCCACAAAATCTGCATTGTTTGGCTTTAGGTGTTCGAGCAAGTTCACCACATTTTGGACAATTGTTGATAAAAACCTTGTTAGGAACATCGTTCAAAATTCTAGTGGCAACCTTCTTCTTGAAGCTGTCATACCCTCCATCCAAAAGTTCCAGCGCATCTGGGTTAGATGTTCCCCATCTGTTCAATATCATTTCGCCGAATTTTGGATTTTGAGCGTTCTCGGCTTTTAAAGTGGTTAAATGATGTTTGTAGGCAGCTTTTTCCTCAATCGTTAGAAGTTCGTGATAATGGATAACAATGTATTGTTCTAAATCTGTCTTTTCCATCACTGGTATCTTTGCGATTGTCTCATGGCATGTAACATTTATGCAAGTGGACATTCCACTTATTTCCCATATAGCAATAACAATCTAAAGCTCAGCAATGGCTGGATTGTTATATGGGAAGTTCTTGACCAAGATAAGGAATAAGTCACAAAGCTGAGAGATGGGTTTTCTTGAATAGCTTTTCTTCTTGTCCTTTTGTCTTGATACAAAAGAACGAAAAAATCAAGGCTGTAAATCAATTCCTAAAATTCAGCTCGAATGCCTAGTAAATCCAAACTCTCCCGCATCTCCCGTACGTACGGGATCGCGGGATCAAACAGTGGATTTAATTTCAATGATCAAGAAGCTGAATTTCTCAACGGAATTTATTCAAGGCCAATTTGTGCTGTAGTAACAGCCCAAGATGGTAGTATATTCCAAAACGATCCGGAGGGAAGGTGAAAGATTTGTGTGCGATGTGCGATGGGGCCTGTGGGCTTAAATCTTTCTTGATTTTTTCCTTAGTTTTTCATCAAGGAAAAAGTAAGAGCCTTGCGGCTTGAGAGAGAAATGTTAAGATATGATTCAGCGTTGTGTCAAAACGACATATAGCTTCATGAAAGTTATACTCTACGTCTAACTCACTCCGCCAAAATACGATAGAGTTCAAGGTTGAGATAATAGTGATGTCCGGATATTGTTTTCTTCTCCAGTATGCTCATGTCACATAGCTGGTTGAGGTAGTTACGAGCTGTGTTTTCTGCATAGAGTTTGGAGTCGGTCAAGTGGCTCACCTTGGTAAACGGCTGGGTAAAGATCAACTCGACCAGGCTTTCTCCTTTTCTGATTTTGGTTTCTGAAATGGCTTCCATAATGCCTTCTTTTGCGTCAAGGATACTATTGATCTTGTCGTAGGTGATGTTGGAGGTTTGCTCGATGGCCTTGAGCATGTACAGGATCCATTCCTTCCACCGAGCTCGTTGGGTTACCCCGGCAATGAGAGAGTAATACTCGCTTTTGTTTTCTATGATGAAGCGACTGAGAAATAATATCGGAAGATCCAGCAGGCCCTTTTGCGTCAATAGATTGATGTTGAATATCCGGCCTGTCCTACCATTCCCATCCCTGAAGGGGTGGATGGTTTCAAACTGGTAATGCGCAATCGCCATCTTTATCAGTGGGTCAATGGGAAATTGCCGATCGTCGTTCACGAATTGGATCAGATTCTCAATTTTTTGTTCTATGATCCCTTTGGCTCGTGGGGGTGTGTAGATCGCCGTGCCCGCATTGGGACCGCTGCCTCCCTGTTTGATGTAGATCCTGGCGGTTGGTGGACGAAAACCGTCGTTGGTCTGTTTGACGATCCGGTAGATCTGGATCAGGTAATCAGAGGTAAATTGTTGGTTTTGCTGCAGATACTGATGTCCGGCCCAAAGTGCCTCTCGATAGCGGAGCACTTCTTTTGGAGCACCTGTTATTGCTTCCTGCTCTCCTTCGCTAAAGGCCTGGTACAATTCATCGTCTGTGGTGAAGATATTTTCTATTTCGCTGGAGGCCTTGGCTTCTTGCAGCGAGATGGTGTTGATGAAAATGCTTGGATTGGGAATGGCGACGGATCGGCCGTGCAGCCTGGCCAGAGCTGATTTGCTGTTGACCAGTTGCTCCATGATTTCTATATCACGATACAAGTCCGGATGAATGGGCAAATCAGGCAAGTCATTCCAGGGCTTGTTTCGGTCCGGGTTGATTCTGAAGAGTGGTTTTTCCATTTTAAGGTCTAAATCATTGTAAACATTAAAAAATAATTATTTTAATGTTTACTCAAAAGTAGACATCAGTTTTAAGGCTTGCAAGAAAGTAGACATTAAAATGAGAATAAATTAATGTTTAATAAAGGATAGGCCTTAAAATCAGAACAGCATAATTATCAATAAAACCGGATCAGCGTAATCATAAAACACATACCCAGGAACAGCGGCCAGTAGGATATTTTCAGAATGAAGTTGTCCTGATAATCGAAAAACAGGTAGTTGTCTTTTTTGGTGAACATAACGATGTTGAACGCCACCAGGGCCAAAATCAGGTACATGATGAAATAGAAAAACTCCATGTAGGTGATCACCGGGGTATTCACAATTTTGCGGTGGTCGATATGCGCCAAGAGCAGAACGAAGAAGAAAGCCGCCGAGCTCTCCACCACACCGATAGAGCTTAGTCCCTTGCGAGGTGAGTCCTTTTTCGAAGTGCCATACACCAAAAAGAAAAGCATCAGAGCCACAATCAAAATCGGAATGATGTTGGACACGAAGGCATTGATAAACTTCCGCTTCAAAATCATGTTGAAATGTAGCTGCGGAGTTTCTTCACGTAGGAAAGTCTCCAACCCAAAATTGGCATTGTAGGTCTCCATCGTATAGTCAAAGTAGCTGGCATCTACCTCCGACTCGGGCAAGACGGCATTGTTGTTTACGCCGGGCTTTGAGCTTTGAGTCACGATCTTGTAACCTTTGAGGTGTGGCGCCAGGATGATATTTCTTTCCTTATTCGGATGGTTGATCTTCAGATCCAGATGCCGGAAATCGAATGGATAGGTGCTATAGTCAAAGTCCAGGCGGTACGTACCCCTCACATGCCAGGTCACCAGATCGGCTGATTTCTTCTTCACCTCCTCCTTTTCCACGATCAATGCTTCCGAAAAAGGACTGGTTTGAGGAAAATAAATTTTGCGTTCGATTCCTTCGGTGGTGGCATGGTCGTATAGCTGCCAGATCGTGGCGCTGATATTTACATTGTACGAATCAGAGAACTCAATTTCATTGATGTAAATCCCTGTAGGAATCACGACGGGTTCCTCCACATGGAGATCCTTCGCACGGCTTCTTTCGAGGTTGATGAAGCGATTGAGCGTTGAGGGGTTGGTTATTTTGTGTCGCTCCTGGCCCTCGAAGGGCACGGTAAACTTCACCGTAAGGAACCAAATAATACAAATATTGATCACAATCAGGGAAGAAACCATGATCGACAAATTCCATAGCTTGTTTTGGTCTATTCGATGTATTCTCGTAAGTACACAGAAGCCAACGAGCAACAATGCGCTAAGACTGAAACAGATATGCATCATTTTCCTTCTCAGCAAGAGCGGATTTCCCAGCAATTCATTTTTGATAAAAACCACCCCCAGGTTCCAATGTGCGTATTGGATTTGGTTGTAAAACAGGTAGGAGATCTGATCCGAGATGCTATTAACAAACTGCTCATGCCCCGACTGCCCATCGATCATTAGCTGGCCCACCTTGGCCAAAATACTATCTTGATGCTCTCGTGCTACTTCGAGGATGTTTTTGTTGCTGACGTACTCGCTGATCGGGTGCGCAATAAAATCTCCCTTTTTGGAAATGATGAATCCATAGCCTGTTTTGCCCAGGCTCAGGGAGTTCAACAACTTGGTGAAGTCATCCAGAGAGACAGTAAGAGTTACCGTACCTACAAGCTCTGATTCTCCGGTTTTAGGGTTTTCCCTATAAAAAGGAACCCCAAAGTCGGTGATCATGGTGTGTGCCCCTTGTCCATAATACGGCTCGATCCAGGAAGGACCATTGTCCACCACGTCGACGTACCATCGGGTCACATCGCCATCTGTATAGTCGTACAGTTGCCCCAGGTACATGATCTCTCCGGCTTTCTTGTCAAAATAGGGCGAAAACAGCCTAACCGAATCATTATACGCAAACGGCTCATAGGCCACGGTGACCCCCAATATCTGAGTCATTGCGTTGGTCTCCTGCTCGATCAATTCGATCAATGCATGACCTCTGATATCATTTTTGGAAAGAGAATCGGCGAGTTTCCTGGTGCGAGTTTCAATCTCCGCGAGCACAGTCTCAATGCCATGGGTAATCTCGCTGACCACATTATCACCCGCAGCAATGCTTTTTTGCTCGCGTGCATTGATATAGAGATAATAATCGGTAAAAGTGAAAATCGTCGTACCTAAAAACAGAATAAGTAGGGTCAGGAAAGTTTTTTTAGCCATAACGCGTTAAAATGCTGTATTCAATTTACATAACTCAATAAAGACAAGCAAGGCGGCTACCATACCACAAAATCATTCTCCAGGTTCTCTCTTCTGCTTGTAGGATGCTGCTTGCCTCCGGTGAGCTGGGTCACACGATCGAAGACATAATTTCGAAGCTCCGAGACTTGTATTTCGCCATTGTTGTCTTTGTCACAGCGACCGGATTTCATTCCTTCCAATACTGCATAGGTAAAAATCCCATTTTTCCACTGGGAGGATTCGAAGGCAAACTCAGCCCCGGAAGCGGACGAAATGATCATAGCCCCTGTGCCCTTTCTCAGGTCGTTGAAGTACTTGCTCATCAGGTCGATGGATTTTTCCAGGCCGAGGGTTTTCTTCTTCGTCTTGTTTTTGTTGGCGAAACCACGGGAGGATACCCCTGTCTCCAGACCTTGAAGGTTTTGTAAAGCTGTCAGGTCTTCTTCGTCTACCTCGCCGGAATGGCAGGCGTCAATCAGCATCATCTTGTTCCTTGCGGGAATCCCGTCCAGCAGCCCTTCCAAATCTTCATAAGCCAAACCTCTCCCGGCCGGGTTGTAAAAGTCAATGTCGTGGGTTGCGAAAAAATAGTTGTACTCCTCATCGAGCAAGCCATGCCCCGCGGCAAAAAGTACCACCTGGTCATTGACAGATGTCTTCATTAGCTGGTCCTTCACCGATTTGATATTCTCACGTGTAGCGTTGGCATCTGTGACCATAATTTTGGTAAAGCCATCGTACAATTCACTTTTTGATTCTAAGAGATTGGCCAAATCCTGAGCATCCTTTGCCGCGTAGTTCAAATCAAAATCATCGTCCTGGTAGTCGGACACCCCGATGGCCACCACGTACAAATTACCTTTCACTTCGGGGGCATTGAGGGTCACATAGCGTGTTTCTGTCAAACTGGAAACCCCGGCACCATTCAATACAGAAAACTGTATCTTATTGATGCCGGGCGTTAGCTCCAATTCTACTTTGCTATGAAAGTCTTTACCCAAGATGGATTTCCCTTTCTGACCATAGACTGGGACATCATTGATGTGTACAAACAGCCTCCTCAATCCAGATTTGTCCTTGGCCGAAATTGGCATCAACACTTTGGAGTTCGTGGTTTCCTGGCTTTGATAGTCCACGGAGATATCCGGCAACTCAAGACTAGCCTGCAAGTCCGCTTCCTTTATATCCATTTTGCGTAGACGCTTGAGATAGGCTTTGTTCAACGCCTTGATGAACTCCGGGTCGGCCCCACCCAGTTTTTGCAAAACCAAATCCGGTCGGTTGAGGATCAAATCAAACTGCTCGAAGGGATAAATGCCTGGACTCTTCCTTGCACCTAAATTGGTCTGCCATGCCACGGACTGTGCCCCTTTGAGGGAGGCGGCATAGTAACCCTCCGGTGTCCACAGCACCCAGTCGTCGTTTTCTGATAAGTACAATCCGGCTTGCTCTGCGCCATCATCCGCCCCGTACATTCGGATCAATCCATTTTCCAAACCCGTCAAAAACCGCTTTTTATCTGGTGTCATCGAGAGCCCATTGATGGAGAGCCCATCCTTGCTCACAGGCATGTGCATCCCGTCTATATAAGCTCCGTAGTTGGTGCCGATCACCGTGTGGCCATTGCCTAGTGGCAGATAAGTTCGGACTTCCTCCCGCATTAGGAATTGTACACTTGGAGGGGCAGCGCCTCGTGCCATTTCACGTGCGCCCTTGTAGGCATAGGGGCTTTTGATTTCTTTGGTTTCCAGTTTGGCTAAATCGAAGGCTTTCGAGACTCGCCCCATGTAGTTGATCTGTGGTCGACTGTTCATGCCCCGACCATAAGCGATTTCTGAGGGCACCTTGGGATTGGTACCCACCGCGCTGAGCAACTCGAAAGTAGCATTCTGTCCCAGCTGGACTATTTTCTTGCCAGTAGACAAATCCCACACGAAACACTCTGCTGGGTTCATACCCGTAGAAACCAGCGAATTACCATCCGGACTAAAAGCCAGTCCCATGACGTCTTCTTTGTGTTCAAAGCTCTTGCTCGGCGCACTTAGGTTTTTGGGTGTGCCTGTCAGAGAAATGTCGTACACGTTGATCTTATTGTCCGTGGCCAGTGCGATTTTGTCCCCATTCGGGGAAATGGCCATCGCCATCAACAGATCGCCGAAGGAAGGAATATTGATCAGGGCTTTTTCGTATGATTGACCCTTGGTTAGGGATTTAGGAGTTGTATTTTTTAGGTCATACAGGGTCACGAGTCCGCTGTAGTCTCCGGCCGCTACATATCTTCCTTTGGGGTCTACTTCCAACAGCCGAAACATAGCATTGTCTGAGATTCTGCCCAGACTCCCGGCTGTTTTTCTATTCAAAGATTCACCCATCAGTTTGAAACTGGACAAGTTCAAAGGCTGCTTGATAAGCATTCCCAAAACATCTATCGAGACCACTTCATTAGTGCCCGGCACAAAGCCCACACTCATGATCTGGTCGCTGCACAGACCTCCCATGAAATTCCGATCTGAGCATGAGGGATAAAAATTGCCAGATAGATCGGCCATGTTTCGCTCTGCATGTTTTATGAGTTTCTTTTGGGCTCGGTCCAACTTGAATACGATCACCCGACTGTCCAGGTCCCCTGCTCCTGACACGACATAATTTCCATCTGACGAAAAAGCAATCCGTTGGATGGTTTGCTTGTGGGCACCTTGCGCATCCAGCACTTCACCTGTCTGGTAATCCAGCAAAAGCACGTAATCACCGATGTAATCTTCTGATTGACTCTGGTCTCTTATGCCCAGCGAAAAACCGGCGGCTATAATAAACTTCTTGTCAGGCGACACTTCCATGGTAAAAATCTGCCCTTCTGACCCCTTCCATGCTGGTACACGGATCACTCGTTTCATTCGGCCGCTTTCTGCATCCCAAATGCGGATAGTTTTATCCCAGGAGGCGGTCACTATTTCGGTTCCGTCTTTGGAATAGGAAACCGCTGACACCCTTGCCTGATGAATGCCCCGCTCAAACACAATCATCGGTTCCTGCCCGAGCGCATCAAAGGCAAATTGACCGATTGTGGTTTTGCTAGTTGACTGGTTGACTGGTTGACTGGTTTGTTGATCAAATAAGTTGTCATAGATTTTGACCTGGCCATTGCCTAGTCCGACAGCCAATAGTTTCCCATGAACATCCAGAGAATTGATGTCAGCAGGTAGTTTTCTGCTGTCCAGCTTCTGCCCGGAGTTCTTATCCCAAACGACCAGGTCAAACTGACTGGCGGTCACGATGAACCGATCATCATCGCTAAAAGCCACATTCTTGATTTTGCTAAAACCGGATTGTTTTTCGTAGATTTTTTGACCTGACGCTGCATCAAAAAGGAGGAGCTTGTCTTTCATCCCACCGGAGGCCACGTGCTTTCCATCATTGGAAACAGCCACATATTGATCATCTAAGCTGGTAGCAAGAACTTTCTTTTCCTTGGTCTCCAAATCTATGATCGCCAGCCAGGATTTTTGTTGGTAGTTGGCTGCAGAGGCGACTACACGTTTCTTATCTGGAAACATCGCCATGGAAACATAAAACTCATCAGATCGGATGGTCTGCCTTTTGGTACCCGAGCTAATATCGAAGGTATTGATTTGGTAGTACTGAGATATGACGTAATTGCCAAGAGCCACTAATTCCTGGTCATTCTTAAAGGCCAGATGTGTATAGCTTAAATCTTTTGGCAGGAATCCTCCATTGGGATTTTTGGCAAAGGAGTTCAAAACTCTCCCAGTGGCCGCATCCCAAGTCTTAATCCACCGATCGTCTGCTGAGGTGGCAATCACCGATCCATCGGGGGAAAAAACACCTGCCTCTACATTTCCACCGTGACCTTTGAGCGTTTTGATCGCCTGGCCATTGGACAAGTCCCAGATTTGAGATATCCCGTCAGTGCCTCCTGTCAACAAGGTTTTTCCATCAGGGCTAAACTGCACATGATGTATGGCATCGAAGTGCGCGTAGATTGTGTTTTGAGCAAAGGATTGGGGAGCCCCGATCCCGATTTTCATCAGAACCAGAACCCCCAATGCAATCCACCTGTACTTAATCTTTAATATTTTCATTGATTCAAAATTTGATCGATGGCAGGGTATTGATGTCTAAGACTTGAGTCCAAACCAATGGCTTGTCTCAAATAAGATTTTGCACTTCTCTGATCACCCAGGGCATAATTGCTAAAACCTAAAAACAAAGGGGCCAGTGCTTCCTCCCGATTGTATGAAAAGCATCTCTTGAAATTATTGATCGCTGCGTAGTAAGCCTCCTTTTCATATTCATTGAAGCCCAGTTGTAGGTAGTACTCCGCATAGGCCTTTTTCATCTTCGTCGAATTGGGAAACTTCTTGATGCCTGATGTGACGATGGGATACGCATTGTTCAAATCTTCATCTTTGAGATAGATCATGGACAAGTTTTCATAGCTGCTGGGACTAGAAGTACCTGCATCGATGCTCTGCTGATAGTGCTTCCTGGCCTTGTCCAGTTCCTTCAAATAATGATATTCCACACCTGCGCCATTGTGTGCCATGGCCGATCCGTATTGGTAGTTGATCTGATCAAAATAGCTGGCCACTTCTTCGATCTTGAAGACCGCCCCGATATGGTTTCCGGCGTTGGAAATTTTGAGTGCCGCGTCATATTGCTTGAGCATTTGTTCGATTTTCTCTGTGTTATCCACAAAGACCGGAGCTACGCCTACCGGATTTTGGCAATAAGCCAACATCGCATCAAAATTGGGATAGTAGGCCCTGAGCTTGTTTTTCTTTTCGGTCTTCTCCAGGCAATTTTTAAGCGGATCGGCAGCCTCCGCATATTGCTCTAGTCTATAAAGTGAAAACCCAAGGTACTTGTAACCATTGGCCACAGGGGCTTCAGAGAATTTGATATAGCGACCCATGTAATCCGAAGCGGCAGTCATGTCTCCCTGCTCGTAGCTTTGCTTTCCCTTTTCGAAAAAGAAATCACCCAACAAGGGGTCAAACATATGCTCTGTATTCGGGAATTTCGCCCAGGCCTCCTTTGCAATTCTGAAACCTTCACTGTTCTTTTTGAGGTACTTGATGTTGATCTCTGCCCAGTGATAGTAAAGGCTCGGCTCTACGATGCCTCGCTTCACAGCCTTGTCAAACATCACATCGGCAAATAAGAATGTGGTCACGTCGTTGTTGCTTTTCTCTGCGACCTCTTTGTAGAAATAGGCATTGTCTCTAGCCAGAAACCCCGCCAGGGTGGCATTGCCCACCTCGTCCAGCTTTGGGATGAAATTCTCCACCATCTTGGCATAGTCCCCTCCGCTTATTTTGTATTGAGCCATCGACTCGTACTCTTGATATAAGTCGTTGTTTTTTGCGCATAGCTCTGCTACGGCCTTGGCCCTCATCACATAAAACTTCTCAAAGTAGGCTGTATCAGCGGTGTAGCTGAGGGCCTCCGCACTGCTGTTGATGATGGACTGTGCAGACTGTGGATTTAGCTTTTTCATCCTGAGTCGCACGGGCTCCCATACCATCGTCACCAGCAGATAATGCGCCAGTCCATAGTCAGGCTGTAGCGCTAGTGCTTTGTTGACATGGGGTATGGCCTGATCAAATTTGTATGCTGCCTGATAGGGTAGGCAAATATTCAGCTGATACTCCGGGTTCAGCGGTGCCTTTTGGGCCGCCATCTCAAAATACTTGAGACTATTCATTTCTTTGGTGGTCTTTGCTTCCCGATCTTGTTCTAGAACTTTGAACGCCTTGGCGGTCAACTGCTCAGCGGTCATGGTATTGAGTCCCAGGGCTGCCTCCTTCATCACTGCGAGCGCTGCCTCGACGGTGGGCCTGTGGGGGTCATCGGTTTCCTTGTGTGATGCCAGGTAGAAATTGAACGCATCGGTCAGTCTGGACTTTTTTTCATCCTCAAATGCCTCAACTTCCACTGGACCCAGATAGTTGACCTTATCGGCATATTGTGGCACGAAATAGTCCCGGATGTTTGGATCTGAGTGATGAACCAACACCAGTGTATCGAGCATATCCTCGGTGTATGGCTCTGCTGATTCGAAGATATTAAAAACCAAATCCTGATTTTCGCTATAGCATTGATCAGAGAAGCTCTTGAGCAAATTGACAATACTCGCTGGCTCCAGCACATCGGTGATGATCGGAATCAAGTCTGGCTGTTCTTCCAAAACCTGCCCATCCAATCTTAGGTAGTCTGTGATATCGGGTGCACAGGGCTTTTTGATGGTAAAATAGTTGCCATCCTGATCAAAAACGATGGCTGCGTCTTTGGTCATGACATAGCTAATCCCGGCATCCGACAGGTAATATTGGTCATCGTATCGTACCGTGGTTTTTTGCGCCAGCTCATCTT
This sequence comes from Reichenbachiella sp., assembly GCA_965222305.1. Lineage (GTDB taxonomy): Bacteria > Bacteroidota > Bacteroidia > Cytophagales > Cyclobacteriaceae > Reichenbachiella. The sequence continues at coordinate 4,263,238 of OZ244943.1, read as the reverse complement.
TGCTCTGCACAAAACAAGAAAGCAGTGGCAGATCCCTTTCGACCACCTCAGTCTTCCTATTGGCCAGATCTACGATAAAATCCTGATAGCCTTGCCCTCTTACAAATACCTTGAATGTACCTGGTAAGTGAACTATAGAAAGAGCACTCGGGTTGATTCCTACTCCATAGGAGTTAAACTCAAAATCCCGGGTTTCCACGTCCATGTTGATCAAACCAAACCCATTATCATCATAGGGGCCGGAGACGAGCAGAGTCTTTCCGTTATCAGTGGTATTGATCGCGATTTTATCCCAAAAACCCATACCACTGTAGGGCTTCAATTCATCGAGTTTCACCTCTTTATACACGGCTTTTTTCTTCTCTACATCAAAAGAATAGTAGAACCAGTCGGAACCAATTCTGGTCAGGCATAGGAAGTACTTGCCATCAGAACTAAAGGAGGTAAACAGCAGAGGCCTTTCTTTTTCAGTTTTGATTTTGAATTTGGCCGCAAGCTTGGGGTTGGCTTCATAGCTGGATTTGCTATAAATCTCAATCACACCGGAAGTGGCATCCTTGTCTTTGATCTTACTATTGAGTTCCACATACCCGTCAAGGTCTTTATAGAACTCTGAATGATAAAACCGGCCTCTGATCCCCTCATCCTGGTAGTAGTTGCCAATGCCAAAGGATTTTCCATTCCCGTAGGCATAGTCAACCTTTCCCTCATGAAATACTGATATCATGATCGACTCCTTGAAAGATGCAGGGTACCGACTAAACTTGATCGTGCCAGATTGACCATAGCTCTCCAGCCCCAAAAGGACGAGAAGCAGTATCAGTGCCAGTAAGCGAAAAATGAGAAGCTTGTAGATTCTTTGATTCATCAGTGTGTGACTTTTTTAGATCACGAATTTAATACCCCAACAGCGCTTTTATACTCTCTCCGTGCTCGGTTCGTCTTATGCTCTTATCTAACTGATCGGCCCGCTTCATGGCTGCTTTGGCGCCATTCATATCGTTGTTGTACCTGGCATAGCCCATCCACAGGTAGGCCCAGGCATCATCGCCACCATATTTGATGCTCTGCTCAAATTCCCAGGCAGCCAGGCAAACGAATAATATGATTAACTTTTTCATAAGTACAGGTCTCTGGTTTTACTGATTCAAAATCTGGCCAATGGCCGGGTACTCATTTCTTAGTTTTGGATCCAATTGAACTGCTTTTCTCAATGAAGTCTTAGCATCATTCAATTTGCCTGTGGCATAGTAACTGTAGCCTAGATACATATGAGCCCAGGCATCCCCACTGTTATATGAAATGCAGTTTTTGAAGTTTGTAATGGCCGAGTAGTAGGACTTCTTACCATACTCATTGAACCCCATTTGTATGTAATATTCAGCGTACGTTTTCTTCAGATCAGTGGCATTCGGGAATTTGGATTTCCCCTTATCAAGGGTAGACTTAGCACTACTCAATGACTTTTCATCGATATAGATCATCGCCAGGTTATTGAAGCAAGACGAACTCTGAGGACCATTGTCAATACACTTTTTGTAGTGATCCTTTGCCTCGTATTTTTTGCCCATTCTATGATACTCTACTCCGACGCCACTATGAGCAATCCCCTGACCATAGTCGTAGTTGATTTGGTCATAATAGTTGGCCGCCTCAAGCATCAGTTTAAGGCCCTCGCTTCCTCCCATGTCTATTCCCTTCTCATATTTATCTTCAGCCGCTATGATTCCATTGGTATTGTCCTTGATGGCAGGAGCCGTTCCTGATGGATTTTTGGCGTACGCCAATAGTGCATTGAAATTGGGATAGTGAGCCTGAATGGTATTCCATTTTTCACCATCCTTGAGTTTCTGCATATGTTCAGCGGCTTTCGGGTAGTTTCTGGTTCTGTAATAGGCAAATCCCAAATAGTCCTGTGCTTTAAGAATCGGCTTGGCTGCTGTGAACACATACTTCTCAAAATAGGGAATTGCTTTAGAATAGGACTTGGCCAAGTACAGCTCACGACCTTTGTTGTAATATAAATTGATCGCAAGCGCGTCAAAGTTGGCATCCAAAGGATACAGCTTCTTGGCCTCTTCAATAATACGCAGGCCTTCATCTCCACGACCCAGATAATTGATGTTGATCTGTGCCCAGTTGTAGTAGGTCTGGGCGTCGTTGATACCGCCTTTGACTGACTTGGCGAGCATGGCATCGGCCTTGAGGTACTCGGCCTTATCATGGTTTTTGCTTTCAGCCACATTGATAAGGTCAAACCCAATGATGTTGGCCATATCGGCAGCCAGGTATTTGTTTCCTGTTTTTTCTACCGACAGCAACAGCCCGGAAACGGCATGGGCGCGAGTTTCGGTGTTCTGTAGCCCTGTGGCCAAGTTGTACTGGGCATATAGGTTTTTGTCATCGAGGTACAATTGGCAAAAAGCCTTGTATCGTTTGGCGGTGGTCATTTCAGGCTTATAGTCGGCTGGCGCTACCGCCAGAAACCGATCTGCATTCCCGATGATGGACTTAGCAAGGTTGTCATCCAGCTCCTTTAATCCTTTTTGTACCGGCATAAAGCTGGACTTCATGATCCCAAACAAGGCCAAAGGATAATCGGGTCGCATCGCCAGGGCCTTATTGTAGTTTTCCAATGCCTTATCGAACTTTTCGGCATTGGCGTAGGCATTAGCGATCAGGCACGGATGAACCGGTTCATTGGGCTCTTTCATAGCCGCCACTTCGTAAAACTTAATCCCCAGCAGGGCAGCAGTGGCACTAAGAGAAGCTCCTGTTTTGACTGCCTGGTTTCCTTTTTCGACTAGCTCATCCACAGTCATATAGTAGAGGTCTGAGCTCACCGCTTGCAGTTTGTTTTTCGCGTCCAAAACAGCATCCTTATCGGCAATAAAGGGCTGTTTGAAATCCTCTTCCATGAATTGGACACCATATTCATAATCCTTTAGTAGTTGAAGTAACTTCTGATTTTGCTCCTTTCCAGAAGCTGTCAACTCAATATTTGTTGCACTGTTGATCGTTTCAACTAACGGAATCACGAAGTGATTTCGAACGATAAAATCTCCACCCTTTTTTGTGAGATTCAGGTTTAATAGAAATTCTTTAGAATGTGGTTCTCCAGATTCCATCACACGATGACAGAGCTCCTCTGAATCAATGCTTTTCTTAAAAAAGATCTGACTCAATCGCTTATACAATTGAAATTTAGCCTTGTCAGAGAGCACATCTGAAATTATCGGAATAAGGTCTGGCTGAGGTTCAGGGTTTTTGCTTTGGCCATCGAATGAAACATACGACAAGACTTCTGGATCATCGTCACTAAGCCCTGTTGCAAAATAATTTTGATCCTGATCAAAAACCATTAGACTATTGCCCGCAATCACAACTCCTATTCCCGGTCCGGAAAGAGTCTTCCCTGAAATATCCGTTTCCATTTTGCGTCCGTCAGCCTTAACAAAAAATGATTCAGTGGAAATAGAACCGTCACTGGATTTGATGAACAAGGCCTCACCTGTTTTTCCATCAAACAGAACTTGCTTTTTCTTACTACCAATTAAAACATGATTAGAAGAATTTGATGGAAATACATATTTGGCGGCATTATCATCAAAGCGTCCATTTTTACTAAAGTAGTCCTTGATAAAAAAAGTGGTACCTGTTCTGGATTCAATGTCAATGGCCATGAAGCGATTAAAAGGGTCTGTGAAATAGACACTTTTGCCGTCATTGGAGACACCTACAGCATAGATTCTTTCAAATGGCATATCATAGTCTATAGTTTCGCCTTTTATTTCCAGTTTGTCTGTTTCCAGATTGTACCGATACACCAGTAGCTCATCTCCTTCTTTTCCCAATGCAAGAGCATATTTGCCATTTGCAGAAAATGCCAAACCGGTCGCGTAAGCCGACCCATTGGTTTTGACTTTGAATCCAGCTACTTTCTTATCCTTATTTTTCTGATCTTTGATCAAAACGTTTCCTTTGTCCCGGTCCCCTTTGACATAGTGCATGTGTAGGGAAGTCGTAGAAGAACCGCTTCCATTTTCATATGTGCTAAAGTACCCATGGCTCCCGCCACCTTGGCTTACCTTGTATTTGGTGTTGCCTTTTTTAGTTTCAATACGCCCCTCTTTCACAGACTCGAACTGCTGCATTACCTCATTAAGGGAGATTGGATAGTCTCCAATTTCAATCTTGATGTTTTGAGCAAATAAATAGCTGGTAGAAAAGAGGATCAGAAGTGTGATGATCGTCTTCATGGCAATTGGTTTTTAGTTTTTCTCAAATAAAAAATGTCAGCGCTGTGCCGGTGTTGATTTATTTACCCAAGGTCTATAAAACGGCAAAACGCTGACGAAATCTTCATCGCTCGGGCTAGTACTAAATCAACAATGTAAAGGTCGTCAGTCTGGCCACAGAATGGAATAAGGCAATCACCGTAATCGACTAGGGTGATTACCTTATTTTGATCAACTGGAAGGGTAGATTCATGGATATTCTAGTCCCTAATTTTGTTGTACATAGGAAACAATCCAGATCATCTCCAGACCTAATCATCCATCAAAGTCTTATAGGTCTTCTTGAGATCCTGGGCATCAGGAAACTTCTTTTGTCCTTCCCTGATGATATCAAATACTCCGAATTGTCCGGCGAAATGCTTGGCCCAAGCCAGGTTGTTGTAGCAGCTAGAGCTTTGTGCCCCTGCTTCAATGCACTTTTCCAAATAAGGAATGGCCGTGTCGAACTCCTTCTTTTGGCAATACGCTACACCCAGACCACTATTCGTTACAGCTATGCCATATTTAAAATCTAACTCGAGAAATGTGTCTGAGGCACTTTTCATTACTTCTATGGCTTCATCGATCTTACCATCATCCAGCAGTGCGCTTCCTTCATCGTACTTGTCCTCAGTGTCGTGTATAAGCTGTTCATTATTCACCAGTTTGGGAGGACTACCGGATGGGCTCTTACAATAGGCCAGCACCTCGTCGAAAGTCGGATAATAGGCATACAGCGCATCTCTTTTTTGCTCGTCAGTCTTTATCATCTCAAAATTCTCTGCGGCCTTGGCATACTGTTTTGAGTCATAGTACATAAAGGCAAGCATGTAGTACGTCCTAAATGTCACCATGCCCGGAGCGGCATTGGCTTTGTGTTTTTCGAGCATTCGAATGGATTCTGCATTCTTTCCTTCATTGTACAAATTGTGCCCTTGTGCATAAGGAATGTAGTTTTCGAGTTTGGCAATGTATGGATCATTCTGCACGTACTTTTTGGATTCATTGATCGTGGCCTGTCCAGCAACAAAGTCCTCAAAGTATTCAATGTCAATTCTCGCCAGCTCGTAGAATGTCCTTGATTCATGGATTCCTCCTTTGGTGGCCTTAATCAGATATGATTTGGCCATAGAGTAGTGTTGCTCTCCACCTCCACTGTGCTCTACATTGTCCACTATCGCCAGGCCGATGCGATTAGCACATACAGCCGCCACATACGGGTAACTGCCTTCCATTTTATCCGCCAATTCACTCAAGGTCTTAAGGCTCATGTTTTGGTCATCTACATAGGCATCATGCATTTCTCGATCGTTTAGCCACATGGCGATGAGCTCCCTGATTTCTTTGGTAGCCGTGATTTCTGACTGGTATTTCTCGGGTGCTATCTCCAGGAATCGATCGGCATTCTTCTGAACTGCCGCCACGACATTCTCATTGATCTCCATGGCTCCACCTAATACTGCATAATAGTTGGCTCGGACGATACCGTAAAGCGCCAAGGGGTAGTCAGGGCTTGTTGCCAGGCATTTGTTATAACTTTCCAGGGCTTTTTCGTATTGACCGCCCAGCATGTATGCCATTCCCATTCCCTGAAAGGCTTCGGGTCTTGTCGGCTCTTTTTGTGCAGCAGCATCAAAGTAAACCATCCCACCCAGGGCTGCCTTCTGACTCATTTTAGCCCCTAGGGCCATCATTTTATTTCCATCCAGAATCAATTCATCGTATGATTTGTAATAGTATTCTGCTGCGAGCGGTTTGATTTTTTCTTTGGCAGCGTCTATTTCCTCCTGGCTGACGCCTCCAGCCTTTGCATGCATCTCTATCAATTGTTGCTTTTGTTTATTTTGATCCAAGCCCTGTGCAGAAAGCATGCTGATATCAGTTTCATTCACCTCTATTACAACCTGATTGGCAAGAATTGTATTGATGATTTGAAACTCCTTACTGTCCGAACTCTTAGAAACCAACATGTTCGTCAGTTCAATGCTATAAGGGTGCATCGTTTCAATCACCTCCTGCACCAAGCTATTGTTGTTTACTTCTAATGCTAAGGAGGATAGTTTAATAAGAAGTTCGGCTTGCGCCTTGGGGGTGAGTCTATCCTCCACGATCGGAATAGGGTCATAGTTTTCAATCAATGGCTGTCCATTGACTTGTACCATGTCTGACAAGCTACGCTGAGCCTCTTTTACTTTGACAGAATAGTTGTTTCCCTCCTGATCAAAAATCACGCAGCTAAAAGGAGAAATTACCACTCCAATTCCTTCGTTGACCGAAATTGCGGTATTGCTATTTTGATCTGTAACATTTCCTTCGGTATCGACAAAAAATGAATAGGATTTGTAAATATCCTCGTACAATGAATAGGGCTCATCATCGGCGTTAGGGATGTAATCATATATAGAATAAAGAATCTCCTGACGTTCGTAATCATATACGGCAAGGAGAGGCGCACCGCCAGTTGTTGATTTTTTCAACTTTCTGGTAAATACAATTTGAGGTGAACTAGTCGACCAAAGCATTTTAGGTACATCATGAGTAAGCCTATCCTGCACCTCCTTGGTAGCCACCTTTTTCGATGTTTTGGACTCTGTATCTACAATCCATAAGCCGTCTTGCGACCAAATTGCCACTTGTTTTGCATCATTGGAAGCAGCAACTGACTCAATAGATATTGATCCATCTATAGGTATCTGGACGTTTTTCCATATTTGCTTTCTTGATGCCATATCCATCGAGTTAAGGTATAGTTCATCACTAACCCCGGAAACAGCAATGGCATATTTGGCATCACGTGAGTAACAAAAGGACGTAGGAAAGTCATGCCTATTAAAGCTTGCAACTGCCTGATATACTCCTTTTTTGACATTCATTTTGGTCAGATCAATGGCCATTTTCTTTGGATTTTGAGCAAGGTTGTATTGTACCCCAGTCTCTCCGTCGTAGTACTTCCACCCACCAGCGTATATCCTGTCTGGTATTTTGGTGCTTTTCAGGAAAAGTCCATCCATGTCAAACTCATCCAACACTTCTGATGCAGCCTGAGAATAAGGTTTAAGCGTTGCTTCTTGCGCCGGACATATGTTTGAAATCAACAACAGAATTATCCAAATATTTTTCATCACAAATTGGTCTAAATAAAAACGCCTCACCGTGGTTGAATGAAGCCCAATATCCGGTGAGGCGTGAATAAGTTTTTTCACTGCTTGGGCAGCATAAATCAACATTTCAAAAGTATGGGACAGTGCAGGGGATTGAAATAAGGTAATGACCGTAATCGACTAGGGTGATTACCTTATTTTAACGTTGAATAGCTTTCCATTAATGTTGTCTACCTTTGCAATATGCAGCCCAATCGCCCAATCACAGACTGGCTCCCAATCACCAAAAAAGAAATGCTCGACCGAGGATGGGACGAGCTCGATGTGGTCATTGTATCCGGAGACGCCTATGTCGACCACCCTGCGTTTGGAGGAGCCGTGATCGGACGTATCATCGAGAGTGAAGGCTATCGAGTAGGCATCATTCCCCAGCCCAACTGGCGGGACGACCTCCGCGATTTCAAGAAATTTGGAAAACCCAAACTCTTCTTTGGGGTGACCTCCGGCTGCATGGACTCAATGGTCAACCACTACACAGCCAACATACGCAAGCGTAGCAATGATGCCTACACCCCGGGTGGTGAAGCAGGCTTCAGACCGGACTATGCTACGATCACCTATTCCAAAATACTGAAAGAACTCTACCCAGACGTACCTGTGGTGATAGGTGGAGTAGAAGCCAGTCTGAGACGAGTGACGCACTACGACTATTGGTCTGACAAACTCATGCCCTCTATTTTGGTGGATAGTGGAGCAGATCTGCTGGTCTATGGTATGGGCGAACAACCTTTGAGGAAAATTCTGAACTTGCTTGGAAAAGGTGTTCCTTTCGAACAATTAAGAGACATTCCTCAAACCAGCTATCTGAGTCCACGACATGATGAGGTACCGGATTCTCAATGGAAGACCATTACCCTGAGCAATCATGAAAAATGCCTTCGAGATAAAAAAGCTTATGCAGCCAACTTCAAGCATGTGGAGCAGGAATCCAACAAGCTACAGGCGGATCGGATTGTGCAAGCCGCTGCGGATTGGAACGTGATCATCAACCCGCCCTATTACACCATGACGGAAGACGAGATCGACCAGTCTTTTGATCTGCCCTATACCCGTTTGCCACATCCCAAGTACAAAAAAAGAGGTGCCATCCCAGCCTATGAGATGATCAAATTTTCGATCAACATGCACCGGGGTTGCTTTGGTGGATGTAGCTTCTGTACAATATCGGCCCACCAGGGAAAGTTCATTGCCAGCCGCAGTAAGACATCCATCATGAAAGAAGTCGAGCAAGTAACAAACATGCCGGACTTTAAGGGGTACATTTCTGACCTGGGTGGCCCCTCAGCCAACATGTACGGCCTCAAGGGAAAAGTGCAGGAAATCTGTGATCGCTGTGTGAGCCCCTCGTGCATTCATCCGGTGATTTGTAGTAATCTGGACACAGACCACTCCAAAATGACGGAGCTCTACCGAGAGGTCGACAAAAATCCAAAAGTCAAAAAGGCATTTGTTGGTAGCGGTATTCGCTATGATCTGTTGGTCAAGTCTTACAACAAAGAAGCCAACGACAGCATAGACGAATACATGGAGCAGGTAGTGACGCGACATGTTTCGGGCCGATTGAAAGTCGCACCAGAGCACACCTCAGACGATACCTTGAAAATCATGCGTAAGCCTTCTTTCAAGCACTTTCATGAATTTAAAAAGAAATACGATCAGGTCAACAAGAAGCATAATCTGAACCAACCCCTGGTGCCCTATTTCATCTCAAGCCACCCCGGCTGTCACGAAGAGGATATGGCCAACCTCGCTGCCGAAACTAAAGACATGGGCTTTATGCTTGAGCAGGTGCAGGATTTTACTCCCACCCCTATGACGGTGGCGACTGTGATCTATTACAGTGGCTATCATCCCTACACCATGCAGAAGATGTACACGCCCAAGTCAGAGAAAGAAAAGAGGGCACAGCACATGTTTTTCTTTTGGCACAAAAAGGAGTACCGCCAGCGCATCAAGGACAAGCTCATCAACAAAAACCGTCGAGACCTGGCAGAGAAACTACTCGGTAAGCAAATCGTCAATGAAGTGATGGAAAATCAGCCCTTCACCAAAGCGAATAAGAAAAGCTCAAAGAAGGGGTTTGCAAAGAATAGTAAGTTTAACAAACGAAAGAATTCCTCCTCCCGGAGAGGCTAGGAGTGGATTGGTCAATCTGAACCCACGCACAACACCTCCTGAGAGAGGAGATTAGTTGGTAATTATTTTTCTTTCCTGCTTATTGTTTGAACAACTACCTTGGTACCAATGAAACGAAGAAAGAATCTGTCATTATTAATTACCATCATTCTATTCATTGGTATTGTTGCCCAACTTACTGGGATTATTCCTGGTATTAGCTTATTCATAATGTTGTCAGGACTAATTCTAGCCTTTATTTATTCAATTCTTGTTCGTGGTATTTCTCAAGCTCAGAAAACCTTTCTTCTACTAATGTCAGGAATAACATTGCTAAACCCTCTATTTATAATATTGCATCTACCCGGCGCCGAAATTACCCATCTATCTCTTACCATTCCTATGGGACTTTTCGCCTACATAAGTTTCAAGCACGCCAAAGAATTAAAGCCAGAATATCCATTCCTATTAATGATAGCTATTGTGGCCCTATTATCATTCTTTTAAGTGATTCAATATTTAGTAAGAGTCAGAACTACTCCACCAACCCATTCTGAAAAGCGAACCGAACCACACCCGCTACATTGTTTACCCCGATCTTTTTCATCACATTGGTGCGGTGTACGTCCACCGTTTTAGGGCTGATGAAAAGCTTTTCTCCGATCTGCGGGTTGGTGAGGCCCGAGGCGATGAGTTTTACGATTTCTATTTCACGTTCTGATAAATCACCCAGGTCGCTTTGAACATCCGCACTTTGATCCATCAGCACCTTCGTCACTTCAGAATTGAAATACTCCCCACCCCGTTGGATGGTCTCAATCGCCAGGAGCAACTCCTCCTTCGGAATGGTCTTGAGCATGTAACCTTTGATGCCCAGATCCATCAGGCCTTTGATCATAGCCTTTTCCTGATGCATCGAGAGGATGGCCACCTTGACATCCGGGAAGTCGGATTTGATTTTTTTGGCACACTCCAACCCATTCATTACAGGCATGTCAATATCCAGTAAGGCAATGTCAACTTCTTTTTCAGACAAGAGACTCACTGCCTCCTGTCCATTGTGCGCCACAGCCACTACTTCGATAGAGTCATGATCATCAAGTAGCGACTTGATGCTGTCGGCCATAATGGGGTGATCGTCGGCTATCAGGATTTTAGACATGGTCGGTCAAAGGGATTTTTACAGTCACTAATGTACCTTTTTGAGGGCTGGGTTCAAAATGGATCGATCCCATCAGTGGCTCCAGGCGGCTCTTTATGTTGTGTAGGCCAATTCCCTCTTCATTACTATTTTCTTCAAATCCCACTCCATCATCTTCCACAATAAGGTTTATATCACTACCCGCCTTGAAAAGCTGAACATTGACTTGGGTGGCCCGGCTATGTTTTACGATGTTTTGTACGAGTTCCTGGCAAACTCTGTACAGTGTGATCTCCAGATTTTCCGGCAAACGATCAACGATACCAAAATGCTCAAATTCTGATTTGATGTCCACAGGTCTCAAGCTACCATCCAGGAGTCCTTCTATAGCGGCGATTACCCCTAGTGCGCTTAGTGCTTTGGGCATCATCTGGTGCGACAAGGCTCTAAGCTCTGCATTGGAGTTCTCTAAGGATTCGATCAGTTGATCTGCTTCTTTGGATGGTTGGTTTGATGAAGAAAAGAGGTTTCGCCAGCGGATTATGTTGCTCCCTATCTCCTGAACTATCCCATCGTGCAAATCCTTAGCGATGCGCTGTCTTTCTTCTTCCTGCGCCTTGATGATCGACTCGATGCCTTTTTGCTTTTCGCGAATGATGGCCTCGTCTCGTTCTTTTTCGACCTGCCGGACGGCTGCCAGCTCTTCTACTTTTTTTATCAACTTTCTCTGTGAGAAAAACCGGGTGAGGTAGAAAGCAATGGTAGAGAAAACGGCAAAGAGGATGATTCGAAACCACCAAGTCTCATAGAAATACGGCAGGATCGAAAAAGCGTATGAATCCTCGAGCGACACTTCATCAAATTCATTTTTTGCCCGAACCTTGAACGTAAACTGACCGGACGGTAGGTTGGTGTAAATCTTAAAAGCCTCTGAGGTCCAGTCTGACCACTGTTCGTCCAACCCCTCAAGCTGATACTGATAGTCTATCACCGCACTGTTTCGATAGGTGAGCGCCGCCACTTCAAAACGCATTTCCCTGCTTTCTGGGTCGAGGGTTTTGACTTGATTTCCTATGCTGTTTCCTCCAAAAATCACTGAGTCTCCAGCCAGCGACACTTTCCTTACTTTGGAATAGTAGGCTTTTCTCTCAGGTCTCTCATCCGATGGTTCATATCGTACCAGGGCATCCGACCCACCAAACCAGACCGCTCCGTCCTCCTGCGCATAGATATCGTACATCTGCATCTGGTTCATGGCAGTGAATTTGTCGTTTGCGAGCTTCCATGTCCCGTCCGGCTGCTTGATCGCATGGCCCGTCTCTCTTTTGTCATAGGCATTGAGCCAAACTTCATCCTCCCCATCATAATAAAACGAATAGACAAACCGTGTCCCATTGCCATAGATATCCCCGAAGGTACTGTCGGGCTTGAACCTATGAGTCAATGAATCAAAAACGTAAATGCCCTTATGAGTAGTGAAATAGATCTTGTCATCCACATTGTACACCAAGTTGTCTCGATCGGAAGGGAGGCCATCGTTAATATCGAAATGTTGGATACTTTGAACCTTTAGATCCTCCGAGAGATCAACATAGATCACACCATTGATCACTGTCGTAACCCATATGTCCCCCTGGGCCGTTTCTGCAATACCTCTGAATTCAGAATAGGGCAGATCAATACCTTCTACTTCAAAAGTTCCTGACTCTTGCAACTGAAGCACATCAAATCCATCATAATAGCCTACAAATAGAGCCTTCTCATGTTTCTTGGAGGGCAGAATCTTTCTCGGAGCTTTGTTACCTATCCTAATGGCCTGTTTCCCATCATACAAATGCAATCCTTCGTCTCCACCAAACAGTAAGCCCACATCCAGCGACTTAATTGCAAAGTTATCGATTGAAGAAAGAGGGAGTTCTGTGAAAGACCTTTGATGATGTTTGCTAACGGTCTGATGGGATTGATTCGGATTTAATCGAAACGCCCCCAGCATAGCACCAACATAAATATTTCCCCCATACTCTTGAATGTCCTCAACGGTACCGATTTCTTCTTCCACTACATCGTACTTGGTAAATTCAATTGGGTATTCGAGTACTGAAATCCCTCGATTATTGCCTATCCAGAGGTTTTTCTCCTGATCAAGGAATAACGATTTAATATCATCATCTCCCAAGCCTGTTTCCTTGTTGAGCTTCCATTTGACATTGAGTTGGCTATCCGTGATAAGTACACCGGCTTTTTTTGTGCCGAATGCTATTTCATCCTGTGTAAGTTTAAGTGTAGTATGAATATTGTAAGTTTTTAGAAATTCATTGACAGCACCTTCGACACTTCTCACAGAGCCTTCCTCCATCCAAAATAGGCCATTGTGATATGTGGTAATAAGTTGTTTTGAACCAAATGTGGTAACGGAGCGCACAAAACCTAGCCCCTCTGACCAAGGCAACTTAGTCAAACTCTTATCCCCGTCCTGATCCGAAAATTGATACACGCCTTCATGTTGAGTGGCCAACAAGATTTTGCTCTCAGCTAGTATCATATGGGAAAATGAAAGACCGGTTTCAAATATTTCTAAATCCTGTCCATCCCAAATTATGATGCTGCGATCCGCCTGGAAGTAAATCTTATCTTTCAATTCTACCATGGATCGAATAAAACCGAAATCATAGTTTGGAGGTAATAAACTATCCAACGAAATGAAATTCACAAACCCGTTTTCGTCATTACTGAAGTAGCCCAGAAAATGAGTTCCTGCTCCATACATTCTTCCATCACTTGCCTGGAATAAACAAAGTGTCACCCCATCATTGTCAGGCTTGAGTTTATCCCACCTCACCCCATCATAAAACAGAAACCCACCGGTATTGGCCACATAGATATTTCCGTCAGTGTCTTGATCGATGTCCCAGTTCTGGCTTTCTGCATCATAATCCAGCGGTTCGAAGTTTCTAATAAAAAACCTTCCATCAGACAGATGCTGGCCTATCAGATTTGGTAAAAAGATTGAGACGAATAATGATATCAGAAGTGTTTTTCTCAATTGGTTCCTTGTGTTGGTTTCGATCAATGCTCTATCAATTTTAACTAAAACACACCAATTCTCAGGCATCATCAAATTATCCTCATTATACAGACCCATTTTCTTTTAAGTTTGTAACTTATACCCCCCGAATGGGGCGTAAGCAAATATGAGGAGTCATGATACACAATATATTTAATGGAATACGGTCGAGCGTAGAGGATTGCCGTGATGAAAGAAGGGCCAGCAGAAGAGATGCTTACAACATTGGTATGGCCTTGTGGCAAGAAGTGAGGAGCAGTTATGAGTCTTTGGCCTCAGAAATGAGCGACAAGCATTCCGAGTTTCGTTTGATGGCCAATAGCCTGGCCAATGAACTGCTGCAATGTGGCATAGACTACTTCAAAGTGCACATGGACGGCCCTGCAAACCCAATGAAGGAAACCATGGAGCTTTTCCGTCTGTCAGGACAGATCGCTATCGATCCGCAGATCAAACAACGTGTGGATGACAATGTGCAGGGCGTACAGGACTGGCTGATCAATAAGGAACTGATGGCCGACCAAAACACTATTTATGATTTTGAGAAAATCCAGCTGCAAACGGCCTTCTCATTCATGACCTGTGACGGAAATATTGATCCGATGGAGGTTTCTTTGATCAAAAGAATGGCCAATGAGATGGGGATGTTTGGCAATGTGGACATCGATACTGAGCTAGACTACCTGGTGCAGGTAATCAACGAAATTGGTTCTGAGTATCTCAAGGACTACTTTAAAGTCATCAAAAATGCGAATCTCAAGCCGGCTCAGGAAATCGAGCTGGTGGATATCGCCTTCAAAACCCTCAATGCGGATCAACGGCTGGACTACAACGAAATCCGTTTTTTCAGGATATTCAGGACTCTACTCCACGTAAGCGACGAAGAGCTCGAAAGAAGCCTCCCGTCCCTGCCTGACGAATTTCTGGAAACGGACATCTTTACCAACTCCTATATCAAGTCTCTGTTTGATGATTATTTCGAAAATGTGGAAATGCCCACTTTCGAAAAGATTGGTGACTAAAGTTTGAATTGTCCATGTTTGAATTGCCGCAGCCTCCCCCGCTAGAGGAGCTTCATGATCCCCTGTTTGATGAAAAAGGGGTGAGCGTATGGATCAAACGTGAAGACCTCATACACCGGGAAATCTCAGGCAATAAGTGGCGTAAGCTCAAATACAATTTCATAGAAGCCAAAAATCTAGGTTTCTCTAAAATCATGACGTTTGGCGGGGCTTATTCCAATCACATCGCTGCTACAGCAGCGGCTGCAAGGGATTATGGGTTTGAGAGCATCGGGATCATACGTGGGGATGAGCTGAATCCAGGCTCCAATCCAACCCTGGAAAAAGCCCACCAGGACGGGATGAACCTGATCTTCGTGTCTCGTGAGCAGTATCGCAAAAGAGACAATCCGGAATGGATAAAAACATTGATGACTGAACATCAAGCTTATATGGTACCAGAGGGCGGCTCCAACTCACTGGCCGTAAAAGGGGTGAGAGAAATGATCTCAGACATTGATCAAAAATTTGATTATGTCTTTTGTGCCGTAGGAACTGGCGGAACGTTAGCAGGGATTTCATCTGGCCTGTCTGAAAATCAAATGGCATTGGGTTTCTCGGTATTAAAGGGGTTGGATCAACTGGAAGATGACGTAGAAAAGCTTGGAGGAAACCCGAAAAATTTCAAAATCAACCACGACTATCACTTCGATGGATATGGCAAGTTTGACAAAAAGTTGATTGGGTTTATCAGACGGTTCTATCCTTTGTTTCAGATCCCTCTCGATCCGATTTATACCGGCAAGATGATGTACGGTCTTTTTGATTTAATCAAAATGGGTTATTTCCCAAAAGGGTCGACCCTCATTGCCATACATACTGGAGGCCTTCAGGGGATAGTAGGCTTCAGCCAGACACACGGTCTGAATCTCCCATACGAGTAAAAAAAGAAGTGACGGACCTTAGAAATTTGTGTAGGATTGAACACTATTGCATTTCATAAACAACAATTAATCAGCGGTTTAAAAAATGCGCAGCAACATTTTTAGATACCTGGTCTTGTGCCTGACTTTAGGGCTTGGAATCCAGGGGTGCGATAAAGACGAGGATTTACCAAAAGTCGATATTTGCGAGGATTCGGATCTGGCCTTGCAAGTAGTGAGCACCACCAATGCAACCAGCCAAACCAGGGGCTCAATAGAAGTAATCGCGACAGGCGGAGAGGGGCCTTATGAATACGAAATCAACAATCGCACGAAACAAGAACACGGCCTCTTTTCCAATTTATCAGCTACAAATCATAACATCAGTGTCGCTGACGTCAACGGTTGTGAAACGACAATTACGGTGGCGGTGCAACAAGATCCCCCTATACTATCTTCGTTGACATTAAAGCTCAGTGAGTACTACAGCATTGTTGGCCATCCAGTGCCGGTGGAGCTGGAAGTGATAGAATATTTTGATAATGGCGAGAACGGTGAGGCGAATGATTTTGACGTTCTGATCAATGGGATGAACCAAGGCAAATTAAATGAGGTCAGCCTATTAGAACCCGGAGCCTATCAGATCAAGGCGATATCCGGTGAGATAGAAAGTAATACAGCAATTTTGCGTATGCGCGAGGATAAAGTCTATGATGTAAAGACTTTTCAAATCGTTTTTCACATCATGCATGATGGGGAAGAGGTCGGTACCGGCTACAATTTATCTACCGACGACATCAATTATCAAATGGAGTTGCTCGAATCCGTTTATGAAGATTCGGATCTTGCCCTCACTCCCAACTCCAGCTACTCTTATCTGGATTTTGAACTGGCCACCGTAGACCCCATGGGTGTCCCATTGGCTGAACCAGGTATTACCCGACAACAAAGACCCAGTAAAGAGCACTCCATCCTTTTCAATGATTGGATGTGGGATTATTATTGGGATCCGGATTACTACATAAACGTCTGGGTGGGAGATACCAAAAATGGATCCAGCTGGGGTATTTATCCCTGGTTTGATTGCGCTCATCAATTGTCGGGACTGGGCTGCACAGAGAACACTGAGCCTTTCGACCTTCAGGGGATTGCCTTGGAAAAAGACAATCTGTGGGACGGAAACTGGGTCTTTCCTCACGAAATCGGCCATTATTTTGGTCTGTTCCACATATTTGATATGGCCGTCTGTGACAGGGATGTCGATTATTGTCGGGATACACGACAATACAACCGAGTCGCTTATGAAAACACCGCATCGTCCAATACAAGAACGAGCTGTGAACACGAGACTTTCGTTAGTCACAACATCATGGATTATTGGAATCAGCCTCAGGGCGGCCGAGACCTTACTTATGATCAAAGGGAACGTGTTCGCTGGGTTGTTGATCACGGAAAATTTAGAGCGCATTTGAACCCCTCAGAGGGCGATCCAAGAGACATGTCTCTCTTTAAGCAGTAGCACACGAACACAAAATAGTAGAAAGGTAGTTGCTGGAAGTTTGCGTGGAAATAGGGGTTTTTCCCGTCCACACACTATTTTAGCCAACCGTTGCAGGTGATCAACGTAAAAACACCAGTATTTACCCTAAATCTTAATTAAAGAAAATATCCATGTTCTCTAATCTCAAACACGACATCCCATCCAGTATCGTAGTATTTTTAGTCGCCCTGCCCCTTTGCTTAGGAATAGCGTTGGGTAGTGAAGCTCCCTTGATTTCAGGATTGATAGCTGGTATCGTAGGTGGTATTGTTGTAGCCTCGATTAGTGGATCTGCGTTGGGAGTAAGCGGTCCGGCTGCAGGACTTATATCGATTGTAGCCGGGGCAATCGCATCATTAGGTTCCTTTGAAGTATTTTTATATGCAGTAATAGTAGCCGGAGTTTTCCAAATTCTTCTGGGTATTTTGAAGGCTGGGGTCATTGGCTACTACTTTCCAAATGCAGTGATCAAGGGTATGCTCTCGGGTATCGGTGTGCTTATTTTATTAAAGCAGATTCCTCATTTAGTAGGGTACGACAAAGATCCGGAAGGAGATTTCTCATTTTTTCAAAAAGACGGTCACAACACAATTAGCGAGTTGGGTTATATGTTTGATGCTATCACCCCCGGTGTGATAATTGTCTCCGCTATTTCCCTCGTGATCTTGATTCTTTGGGAGCAGCCGTTTATTAAAAAATTATCCTTTTCCAAAATTGTTCCAGGTCCTTTGGTTGCAGTTGTTTTGGGAATTGTCTTGAGTAATGTATTTAGTGGAATGAGTGACCTGGAAATTACAGCAGAGCATCTTGTCTCCCTTCCTGTATCGGAAAGCTTTAGTGGTTTTTTCGGCCAGTTTCCTACCCCCGATTTCAGTCAGTTCCTTAATCCAAGTGTATATCTGGTTGGCCTTACTATAGCGGTGGTGGCCAGCCTTGAAACCTTACTGAGTGTGGAGGCAACGGACAAACTGGATCCGCAAAAGAGAGTTACTCCTACCAATAGAGAACTGATTGCTCAAGGAGCAGGAAATATGGTTTCAGGTTTGATCGGAGGCCTTCCAATCACCCAGGTGATCGTACGGAGCAGTGCCAATGTTCAGAATGGTGGAAAGACAAAAGCCTCTGCTATTTTTCATGGCTTCCTATTGTTGATTTGTGCATTGACGATTCCTAATATCCTCAATATGATTCCTATGGCGAGTCTTGCGAGTGTTCTATTGGTTATCGGATACAAATTGGCTAATCCTAAAATATTTAAGGACATCTACAGCAAAGGACTGTCCCAATTCATTCCATATATGATTACCATACTGGGTATCGTATTTACGAATCTTCTTTATGGAATTGCTTTTGGGTTGGTCGTGGCATTTATGCAAATCCTATGGATCAACTTCAAGACTCCATATCATTATGACCCTGACTCTGCAGAGGAAGGAAAACCTATTAAAATACAACTCTCAGAAGAAGTCAGTTTTTTAAATAAAGCGGGTATTCTTCATACACTGAATATGCTAAAAGACGGAACACATGTGATAATAGATACTTCGCGAACGCAATCAATTCATTATGACGTTATTGAAATATTGGATGACTTCAAACAAGGTGCTAAGAACCGAGATATCAAGGTGGAATTCATTGGACTTGATAGACTTCATAAAAAAGGATCGATGAATAAGCTAACTGATGTAATTGTAGGTGAAAAGGAATAGTGTGATTTGTTAGTTGGCTAGCAACTGATAGACAAAAAAATAAAGGGCGACCCGGTGGGTCGCCCTTCTTTCTTTCCAAACTTTATTCATGAAGATCATCTCCTGATCAGGAGTTTTGTTGTTGTGGTATGGTCATGACTGATGATGCTGAGAATGTACACTCCGACTTCCAGATGACTTATCGCCAGTTGCTGACGACTCTCCATCATTTCATTCATCACCTGCGTGCCGCGTGCATCAAATATTTTCACCAGTGCCTCCTGAGCGCTGAGCCCCTCGATCTGCAGCCAGTTCGAGGCGGGGTTTGGATATACACTCACCTGTACCTCTTTCAAGCCTACACTCATCACCGATTCTACCTCGAAGGTTACCGTTTCCTCAGCAGGATTGTAGTTGTCATCTCCCGCCTGACTAACGATGACCGTAACGGTACCAGCTGATCCGTCCAGGGAGATCGTCGCTGCATCGATAGTGGCCGGGCCAGTCACTTCATAGGTCAGGGTTAGTTCAGAGGTTGTGGATGCTACCACATCGAATGGAGCATCGGCTATTGTTTTGTCTGCAATCGATTCTATAGTGATTGTCTGATCTGCTTTGGCAACGCTGAAGCTCTGGGTTGCCTGAGCTGCCGCATTATAGTTGTCATTGCCTGATTGATCTGCGGCAATCACTACCTCGCCTGCACCTAGGATACTCACCATATTCCCTATAAGGGTCGCAGGACCACTCACCACGCTAAAGGTCACATCCAGTGTGGAACTAGCCGTAGCGGATAGTGCAAAATCAGCATCACCAAACACCTTGTCAGCCATAGCCTCAAAGGTCAGGGTCTGATCCGCTTTCGCAATGGTGAAGCTTCGGGTGACTTGTGGCGCCGCATTGAATGACTCATTTCCTGCCTGGTCAGCCGCGATCACCACTTCTCCTGCCCCGGTGATGGATACCATATTCCCGCTAAGGGTCACAGGACCACTCACCACGCTGAAGGTCACATCCAATGTAGAGCTCGCTGTGGCTGCCAGGGCAAAATCCAAATCGCCAAAGGTCTTGCCTGCGATCTCCTCAAAACTGATGGTTTGTTCTTGCACCTCTATCAGTGGTTCGGTCACTTCAAATGTTTCGGAAGCCTCGGCAGAATTGTAATTGTCATCCCCGGACTGGCTCACTGTCACCGTGACGGTGCCAGTCGTACCATGGAGGGTAATCATCCCTTCTGTAGATACAGTAGCCGGCCCGCTCACCGCATAGGTAAGAGGCAGGCCGGTATCTACTGTCGCTGTAACCATGAACGAGTCATCGGTTGTTAACTTATCATCGATCGCTTCGATGGCAACGGTTTGGTCAGCTTTGGCAATAGAAAAGCTTTGGGTCACTTGAGGGGCGGGGTTGAATGTATCATCACCGGCTTGATCCGCAGCGATCACCACTTCTCCTGCACCGGTGATGGTCACCATATTTCCATCGAGGGTCACAGGGCCGCTCACTGCACTAAAGGCCACATCCAGTCCTGAGTTAGCAGTAGCGGAAATCGCAAAATCTGTATCACCGAAGGTCTTGTCAGCTATCGCAGCAAAACTGATGGTTTGATCTGTCTTGGCAGGATCATTTACATTGAAACTGATCTGTGCACTGGCCGCATGATAGGTGTCATCACCTGCCTGTGAAACCGTCACGGTCACCACACCGCTCTCTCCGGTAAGAGATATCGTACCATCAATAGAAATGATAGCCGGCCCGCTCACCTCGTAGGTTAGACCTAAATTGGACGTGGTAGAAGCAACGACATCAAAGTCAGCGTCATCTACAAACTTATCAGCGATGGTTACGATCGAGATTACCTGATTGGCTTTGCCCGTGGTAAACCTCCAAACTTCTCCATTGACCATGATGACTCCATCGGTATAAAACACACCCTCAGCATTGGAGATGGTATTTTCTTCTACATTGAAGTAATACTCGCTGTTCGGTTGGGGGTTTCCGGCAGCCAAATGCATGGTCAAAGTATTGCCACTCACCGTGAACTTATTGGATTCGTTGATAGCCCCCCACATGGCGTATCCTTTGGCATCTCGCACCCATACTCTGCCTTCGGGGTTGGCAACAACTATGTCGTGATTGAAGGTGGCTACCAAATCGGCGTCCAGAGCTACATCTGTCGCATTGAGCCCTGGAGAAACTGCGGTGACTGTCATGATGTCTTCAGTGGTAAAATTCCACGTGGTAAACTGATCATGATCTGTATAGTAGTTATCATTCAAATCCGAGAGAGAAGAAGTGATCCAAATAGAATAGTCCGTAGCGGGCAGCAACTCTTCTGAAAAATCAATGGTCAATGTGGCCCCATCAATGGTGAGTTGAGAATCATCATCATTGAGTATTCTGTCAATGGTTCCTTCTCTATAAAGCGCTACAATCTGATCATTCTCAAGCATCTTGATTTCTTCGTCGAAAGTCGCTATAAAAACCGCATCCAATGACACATCCGACGCATCGTCAGTAGGGCTGAGACTTACCAAAACCGGAGGAGTCGTGTCCGGTGCATCTGCAGTAGTAAATTCCCAATCGTCTTTGTCGTCGAGTCCCACAAAGAGCTCTCCATTGTCATCAGAGGCAAAGCTGCCAGCTGCGTCAAACAGTACATAAATCTGCGTGCTATAAGGAAAATCAGCCACCGGGTCAATGGTCACTACGTTGCCATTGACATCTACATCCTCCGTGCTGATGGTCTCTATCAATTCATCTGTTGCGTAGTTGTACAGATAAATATTAGAACTAGGATTGGTATTGTGATAGCTGTACATGACCATATCGAAGGTCAAAGCCAGATTGGCATCTACCGCCACCCCTTCATCGTGAATATCCGGTACATAAGTAGTAATTTGAGGTAGGGCATTGGAGGTGAAGTACCACTCATTGGCCGCATATCCCGCAAAGGCATTGCCTGCCAGATCCTCAAATGCACCTTCAGAAACCACAATGTAATATTCTGTAGAAGGCTCAAACCCTGCATCGAAGGTGATCTGTGGTCTGTTGGATGCTGCCATTACGATTCTGGAATCCTCTACTCCTGTTGTCACAGATTCGACCAATAGGCCATTTGCTCTATGCAAGGATATCGTTCCTGAACCTTCTTGTACGTCTTCATCAAACGAAATATTACAAGCCCCCATTAAATCAGCATAAGTTCCTCCTATAGTCGGATAGGTACCAATGGTCGTTGGTGCTGTCAAATCTTGTTCTTCCTCCGTTGAGAAATCCCATTCGTCCTTCAGCCCAGGCCCTGCGTTGATCCCGGCGAATAAATTGTGCTGAGCGCTAGCATCCTTTAAGGTATAGCCATCCACCACTATGTAATAATGCTTGCCATTTTCTAGATCATTGGTTGGATTTAGGGTCACAGTATTTCCCGAAAGGGTGATCTTTCCATTACCGTCATCCATCGGATCAAAGCCCTCGACCAATGACTCTGCATCATAGTCCATCAATAGTATGTCATTGGTGCTGCCTACAGCTCTAATTTCTTCATTGAATGTAATGATGATATTTGCGTCTATTGCAATGTCCGTGGCATCATCCGCAGGTGATAAATCTGTGATGTAGGGCGCTTCATTGTCAGGTTCTGATTCAGTGGTAAAACGCCAATCTGTCGTATTATTAAATTCTGAAAACAGTGCCCCGCTTTCAGTCCTAAATGCCTTTGTAATTTTGATGGCATATTCTGTATCGTAGCCCAAATCAGTAATGGGGTCGATGGTAATCTGACCTGTACCGATTCCTGATACCCGATCAGATACAGCTTCATAGTTTATATCGAAAGCCTCAAGCACACTGTTGTCGGCTATATCCCAGATTTGTATTCTCTGGCCGGAACCAGCACCTTGCTCTACGACGTTACGGTCAAAATTGAGCACTAAATTAGAACCCACATCTACGCTTGTTGCATTATGAATTGGTGATTTAGAAGTTACCTGAGGGATGTCAGCATCCGTCGTAAAGTTCCAGGTGGTGGTATTGTTGAAACTACCCAATGGGTTTCCTGCCAGATCAGTGATTGGAAACTTGGTGTAGTTCCAAAGACGTATGCTGTAGCTACTAGACGGTGATAGCAAGGGTAGATTCTTCAAGGTAATCGTGTTACCTGCTATCTCTACATCTGCCGTTGCCACATCAAACTCTTTGACCACAGTAGAGTTTCTTTTCAATTCAAAATAATAATTTGTGCCCTCTACTCCAGGGTCATCACTTACCTTGACATCTTCTGTCATGGTCATGGTCATGGTACCCAAGTTGACAGAGATATCGATGGCATCATCTGCGGGGGATAGGCCCTCGATGGCTGGAGGGGTGTCATCAGTTTCCGCAGCAGTGGTAAACGCAAAAGCACTGGAAGCATTGTAGATAGGCAGTGGGTTACCTGCCAGGTCAGTAATGGCTGCCTTTCCGCCAGACATGTAGTACCTGACCCAGTAGCTTGTGTTATGGCTCAAAGTTGGAATGTTACTCAACGTCACCTGAGAGCCGTTGATCGAGACATCAGTATTCAGGTCAAACCGTTTTATCAGGTTTCCCGATCCCTTTGCTCCCTGGTGGATTTCTATAAATTGATTGGTACCGGCGACTCCCGGGTCATCTCCCTTTTTGACGTCTTCGGATATATTGAGCACGAATGACCCCAGATCAACACTCACATCTGTAGCCCCATCTACAGGTAATGTACTGCTGACTTCCGGATCAGTTATATCTCCAGCATCTCTCATACCCGTAGTAAACTCAAAGTAAAATCCGATTTGCTGCATCTCATTGCCTGAGCCGTCTTGAATAGCACCATTGAGAAGGTTGTCTTTTAAGGTATAGGAACTATTCTCAACCAGGGTCGGTAGGTTATGGACTGTCAGAGTATTACCTGAGATGGAAATGTCATCGGTCTGAACATCAAAGCTTTTGACAAACGAATTGGTACCCGTGATCAGCGTGAGGTCACCAGCACCCGTCACTACTGGCGGTTTGTTGAATGTAATCGATAAGGATGTGATATCCGGGTCAATATCAGTTGATTCGGGTACAGGGTCAAATGAGGCGATCTCAAATTCCATATCTAAGATGCTAAATGTAACCTCCTCCTCTAGTGTAGCACCGTTGCCGTCATCGGTTCTGATCCGAATGTCGAAGGTGTGCTGGGTTTCATAATCCAAATACTCATTGGTGTGGAGCTGATTGTCCTGAAGATTGAACTTGCTATTGTCAGTGTCTCCTGCGCCAGATACAAGCGTATAGGTATGCGTGTCATCTGGATTGGCATCGGTAGTACTGAAGTATCCGATATAGTCACTCAGCAGGTTGTTTTCATAGACAGTCCCCATAGCAAAATCCACATCTGTAGGAGATAGGTTCTCATTTGGATCTGTTGTGAAGTTGAATGTCGCATTGTCGGTGAAGGAAAAACTTTCTCCATAGTTGTCTTCGAAGATTCCGTAGGGGATGGATATATAATAGGATAGTCCAGGAGTCAAATCTTCATAATTAAGAGTAATGACATTGCCGGACAGGTCAAAATCCGCCGAATTGGTCAGAATACTTCGAGCTGTCGAAGAGTTCGAATTCCTTATTTGGATCGTCCCATGACTGATGATATTCAAATCATTGTTGAGTGTGATGGTGATTGGCCCCCTAGACGATGCGGTGGTGGCATCGTCCGCCGGTGTAGTAGATGTGATCTCTGGGAGGCTATTGGTTGTGAAAGCCCATGTGCTGTTGTTTGTGATTCCTGCCACTGCATTGCCATCGGCATCATAAAACAAAGGTGAACTGCCGCCTTCTACCAACTGATCTATGGTGATGTAGTAGCTCTGACCATACGTTTTACTCATAGGGTCTGAGATATCTACCGTTGTAGTGCCGGTGCTTGATTTCAAGCTCGTAGTAGCGATGTCCAGTTCACGGTTAGCATCACCATTGAGGTAAACCTCCGAAATATGAGAATAGATCCCAAAGACGGGCTCACTGAAGGTCAGCGTATAGGTACTGGTCGTACGATCCATCTCAGAGCCGTTGACCGGCGAAAAACCAGTAATTGTCGGTCCCACACCGTCGTTGACACGAGTCGAGAAAGTCCATTCGCTTCCAGAAATCTCCTCGGAGAGACCCGTACCGTCTTTTTGCTTGAAAAAGCCCTCGTCCATGGTCACATGGTAAGAGGTGTTGGAGTCATAAAACTTAACAAATAAATCGAGGCTAATGTCATTGCCGTCATGTACCACTCCTAAAAGTGTACTGCTTTGCAGATTGAGGGCTACGTCTCCATCGCTTGTGCGAATGACTTGAAAGTACCTACCAGCACCTGGATTGAGCTCCATCTCCACAGGATAGGTCCATTCGAAGGTGAGATGCCTGGGCTTTTCTGACGAGGAACTAGGCGAGTGACTGGAAAGGTTGTATATGGTCTGGGCTGATAGATTGCCGGATACCAAAATGGCCAGTAACAATAATTTGATTTTCATGATTTACAGCGTTTTTGTTAGTCTGGCTAAAATGGAGGCAATGTGGAGGGGGTTCAATCAGGAATTTTCACCGAATGGGTACGGAATTTTACGGAGGAAAAAAAGATTTACGATTGAGGGATTGTTGATTTACAATTTGAGATTTTTAGCCCGCTGATAGCACAGATCAACGCAAATTTGGATCAGGAATCATCTGAGTATATCCGCAAAACCTGCAGGAGGATTTTGGATTGAGGATGTAGATTGAAAATTTCCTATTAAGTGGCTGCGATATGCGAACAGCGTTAAGCAGTGATATATCCGTCGCGGATGGCTTTGCGCACCATTTCTACGATGCTTTTGACTTCCATTTTTTTTAGTAGGCTGTTTTTGTGGGTTTCCACGGTGCGGGTACTCATCCCCAATCGATCCGCTATTTCCTTATAGCTCAGCCCGTCGGCAAAACCTTGAAGTACCTCCACCTCCCGCGGTGTGTACGATTCCGTCGCTTCCATGAGCAGTTCTGAAAAAGCCGAGGAGACATATTTTTTTCCGTTGATCAGATTGTCGATAGCCTTGAAATACTCGGACGATTCCATGTCCTTGGTAAGAAAAGCCGAGGCTCCGTTTGCCTGGGCGGTTTTCAGCTCGGGAGTGCTGGGTTCAGCAGTGAGTAAGGCGAATTTTGCATTGGGAACCAATTCCTTCAGTTCCCCGATGAGGTCTGATCCTTTGCAGTCTGGTAGTTTCAAATCCACAAAAACCAAGTCAGGTAAATAATCTCTGATCTTTTCTTTAGCTTCTTTTCCCGAGGCACTTTCGCCCACTACCTGAATATCAAGGTGGCCGAGTAACATGGCTTTGACCCCATCTCTTACTACTCTATGATCGTCAATTAAAAAAAGTTTCTGCTTCAATATTTTAAGCCGCTACAGGAAATATGAGCCTAAAGATAGTGCCTTTTCCTTTTTCGCTGCTGGCCTCCATCTGCGCATCCATCTTGCCCATGAGCTCCTTGCATAGTGCCAGTCCCAGCCCTGTACCCTTCTCGGTAGAATTTTGAATATCATGGGCCACAATCTCTCCGGCAAACAGCTTGTCCACCTCTGATTGATCCATGCCCACGCCATAGTCCTGTATGGAAATGATCTGCTTGTTTTCCTGCTCCTCTACGATCACATCGATCTTTGATTCCATCTCAGAAAACTTCAGTGCATTGCTCAGCAGGTTTCGGATGATGATCTGCAAGAAGTCCTTATCCGCCTGGATTTCTGCCAGGGACTTGGACTCCACATTAATGGGGATATTTTTCACGCTAGTGATACCTCCCAGTTCTTTCACCACACCTCTCAACACTTCTTCTGATCGGATACTCGTAGGGTTATAGTTGAGTTGCTGGGACTGGGATAAGGCCCACTTGAGCAGGTTGTCCATCATGTTTTTTAGGTCGGAGGATGAATCACGGAGGGTAATGATGAACTCCTTGAGTTGATCTTTATCTAAGGTCTCCCAGTTATCAGACAGGCTACGGGTGATGGTTTGAAACGAAGACAATGGGCTCCTCAAATCATGAGAGATAATAGAAAAGAGCCTGTCCTTGGTAGCGTTGAGTTTGGCGAGCTCCTGATTTTTTGCGTCAAGTAGCGTGTTGATTCTATTCTTGTCTCTGTAGCGGACATATAGTAGTCCTATGGCTATGGCCAACAATACAGCCCCGGCAAGTGAAAAAGCAATCATCAGTTTTTGTCGGCCTGATTCCAGTTCTTTGATCTGGTTTTCCTGTTCGAGGTTCGCGATCTGCTGTTCTTTTTTTTCTGTTTCGTATTTGGCCAGGAGTTCGTCTGAGTATTCTTGTTTTTCGAGCTCACGGCTTTTGTTCAGCATTTCCTGACTTAATCCTTGATAATAATAAGCGCTATCGTACCTTCCTAACCCTGCGAATGCTTCGCTCATTGCTCCATAGGCGTACTGTGTTTGCAGTTTGTTATTGGTTTCTTTAGCGAGTTGTAAACTTGCGTATAGCAATTCAAGAGCCTTTTGGAATTTTCCCTGCTCAACACACATATCAGCCCAATTGGTCAGTACCTCACTTTCGGCAGAAGTCTGTACATGTGTCCGATAGTTTATCAAACTCTCATTGTAGTATTTCTCAGCAGAGTCATATTTATTGAGCTTTTGATATGCTGTGGCCATATTAAACTGAGTTGCAGCTGCTGATCTTCTATTGTCTATTTCGATAAATAATTTTAGCGCCTGATAATAAGTCTTAATCACCTGCTCCGCATATCCAAGGGCATCTTCGACCTGCGCAACATTTAAAAGCGAGCTTGCATATCGATTCCTGCTTTTTCGAGAGTCCAATCTGTAATTCTCTATATACCCTGCAGCTTGTTTGAAGTATTTGAGCGATTCTATTTTATCATCGAGATAAAACTTATCGATTGCCAGGTTTGTTGCGGCATCATACATTGTAGCCGTATCCAAGCCTTCCTCAGCCAATTTCAATGCTTCTAAAGCTTGCTCGATGGACTCCGTATGATTTCCCATTCTGGAATTAGCTGTTGACCGACCCATTAGCGCCCTATATCGAATGGAATCGTGATGATACTTTTCTGCGAATGCATAGGCCAGATCCGCATAATACATAGCGGTATCGGGACTGAGATACACAATTTGCCAGCTGACGTGGACCACCGTTTTTCCATATTCGAGTTCTGTTTCTTCGAGAGAATCCAGCTTGTTAATATGTACTGACCAGGTATCCTGACCTAATAATTCACCTGGGGAAATTGATAATATGCTAAAAAAGAGCCCTCCGAATATAAAGGCTTTAAGGCGCTGGTTCATTTCCATAGCAACTTTCATAAACGCTACCCATTAAATATTTCTATATGGCTATCAATTTAGAAATTGAAAAGTACATCTCAAAGAACTAATTCGGTACGCTATATAAAATTGGCCATAAAAAAAGAGCAGCCGAAGCTGCTCTCCAAAAGGTGGACCCTAAACTTTATGCCAGTCTCACCGCTTGATCATTAGTTTTGTTGTTATGGTATTATTTCCTTCGGTGATTTTCATCAAATACATGCCTGCCTTGAGATCGTGTACCGATAATCTGGCATTGGACTGAAGTTGCTCCTCGAGGGCTAATACCCCGTTTAAGTCAAACAACTGGACAAACCCCTGGCTAGCAATCCCGTCGATCCTGATCCAGTCTGTTGCAGGGTTTGGAAATACTTGCCATGAAATTGACACTTCGTCGACCAGACCCAGAACGAACACTACATTAAAGGACACCTGCTCGCTTGCCGAATTGTAGTTGTCATCCCCGGCCTGGCTTACAGTCACCGTCACGATTCCTTCCGTACCGTCCAATGTGAGCATCGAGCCATCCATTGTCGCCGGCCCGGTTACTTCATAGGCCAAGGCCAACTCTGAGGTCGTGCTGGCCACTACTTCAAACGGATCGTCAGAGGTCAGCTTGTCTCCAATGGCTACCACGGTGATCGTCTGATCTGCTTTCGCTATGGCAAAGCCCTGCGTTACCTGAGTCGCGGCGTTGTAGTTGTCGTCACCTGCTTGTGATGCGCCTATTACCACATCACCTGCTCCGGTGATGGTCACCATATTGCCATCTATCGTGACCGATCCACTGATCACCGTATAACTCAGATCAAGGCCCGAGGTAGATGATGCCACGAGCTCAAAATCTGAGTCACCATAGGTCTTGTCGGCGATTGCATCAAAGCTGATTTCCTGATTTGCCTTGACAATAGTAAAGCTTCTGGTCACCTGCGGCGCAGGGTTAAACTCTTCATCGCCCGCCTGATCAGCAGCGATCACTACCTCTCCTGCTCCTAATATGGTCACTGTATTGCCTTCAATACTCGCCGGACCACTCACTACGCTAAAGGTCACGCCCAGCTCAGAGCTGGCTGTTGCCAACAGATCAAAGGCAGCATCGCCAAAGGTCTTATCCACTAAAGAAGCAAAAGTGATTGTCTGATCCTGCATCTCGATGACCGGTGCTGTCACGTCAAAGCTCACTGAGTTTTCGGAAGAGTTATAGTCATTATCTCCTGCCTGACTCACGGTCACCGTCACCGTACCTGCAGTACCATCAAGGGTAAGGGTATTACCTTCAATAGTAGCAGGCCCGGTTACAGCGTAGGTCAGGGTCAGCCCAGAGGTTGTGGACGCTTCCACATCAAATGGGTCGTCTGTTGTCACTTTGTTATTGATAGATGTAATAGAAATTTCCTGATCCGCTTTGGCAATGGTAAAGCTTTGGGTAACCTGCTCGGCAGGATTGAAATCGCTGTTACCAGCCTGATCTGCAGCAATGATTACTTCACCCGCGCCGGTAATGGTTACCATATTCCCATCAAGGGTCACAGGCCCACTGACCACACTAAAGGTCACGTCCAGTCCAGAGCTGGCTGTTGCGTCAAGCGCAAAGTCTGCATCGCCGAAGGTTTTATCAGCTATTTCAGAAAAAGTGATCGCTTGATCCTGCATTTCCACCACCGGTTCGGTCACATCAAACATCACCGATGCTTCAGCAGGATTGTAGTTTTCGGTGCCCGCCTGGGATACTGTCACCGTAACAGTACCTGCCACACCATGGAGTGCGATCTCAGCTCCATCGACAACAGATGCCGGCCCACTCACTGCATAGGTAAGTGGCAGGCCGGTATCAATAGTCGCTGTAACCATGAATGGGTCATCTGTTGTCAATTTATCTTCGATAGATGCTAATGAAATCTCCTGATCAGCCTTCGCTATGGTGAAGCTCTGTGTGACCTGTTCGGCAGCGAAGTAATCGTCGTTTCCAGCCTGATCAGCAGAAATCGTCACTTCACCCGCCCCTGTGATAGTCACCATGTCACCATCAAGGGTGACCGGCCCACTGACTACACTGAATGTCACATCCAAACCGGAGCTTGTGGTTGCGTCAAGCGCAAAATCTGCATCACCATAGATCTTGTCCATGATTGCCTCGAACACAATGGTCTGGGCTACTCGCTCATCCACATCATTAATGGTGATGGTGAATGACTCCTCGAAGAACCCACCGTTGTTGTCGGTAGTTCTCAGCCTTATTGAATAGCTAGACCGGCTTTCGAAATCAAAGACCTCTCCGGCCATCAGCTCATTATCATCGATCGTAAACGACCCATTGTCGTCATCTCCTTCACCCGCCACCAAAGAGTAGGCGTGGGTATCGTCACCATCGGGATCATCGGTGCTCATAGTAGCTATGACCGTACCGATGGGTTCGTTTTCTGCTATGGACTGGGTCGACAGGCTGATGTCTGTCGGATCATTGTTGGTCGGATCCTCAAATACATCGTTGATCGCGATAGAGAATTCTTCCTCATAGGTGTTTCCATAGTTGTCTTCTACACTAACCCTGATCGAATAGGTGTCTTTTGTTTCAAAATCGAAAACTTCATTGGACCAGAGCATTTGATCTTCTATATAGAAGGATGCGTTGTCCTCATCACCCTCACCTGCTACCAGCATGAGAGTATGTTCGTCTTCATCATTTGGATCGGTCACAGTAAATGACCCGATAATCGTACCCACGCTTAGATTTTCGTCAGTCACATTACTCGATAGCGAAAGATCCGTTGGAGTGGAGTTGTCCAGGGTAGTCACATCCCAGGTGTTTTTGCCAGTGATCGACACTGGGTTGCCTGCTGCATCTTCTATAGCGCCGGAGATAGTGAAGTACACATGTGTTTCATACAATAGGTCGATCGGTATGTCATAGGTGACCATATTGTCATCGAATGTAGCCCCGGCCGGGAAATGCCAGTCGGTTCCAATCTGCTCATCCGTATCATAATCATACATGGCAAACGTACCTCCACCTGTAGACTGTACCTCCTCATCGAAGGTCATCACCAGGTCAAAATCCAGAGCCTGACCGACGGCATCATCATTGGGTGATAAAGTAACCAACTGCGGAGCTGTGGCATCTTCTATGGTCACCAACCAGTCGTTTGTACCGATACCCGAATGGCTATTGCCCGCCAAGTCCTGAACAAACGGAGCCATCACGATGATCTCATAGGTCTCCTTCTCATCCAGGCTAGCTGTAGGAGTGATCGTCAAAGTATTCCCGTCAAACGTAACATCAGAGGTAGTAAAGGTTTCGATGGTGTTGAGGTCACTGTCCCTGATGATCGCATTGCCAGAGCCTGCCTCAATGTCCTCATCGTAAGTCACCACAAAGCTGGTGGAGATGGATACGTCAGTAGCCCCGTCTTCAGGACTAAGGGTTTGTACTACTGGCCCCTCTTCGTCCAGGTCATTTACCTCGATGGTAAATTCTTTAGAGAATGTGCCTCCTTTATTGTCCATGGTTTGAATCCTGATGAAATAGCTGGATTGAGACTCATAGTCAAATGAGGTATTGGCAACCAGCTCGTCATCATCGATGCTAAACGAACCATTGTCATCATCACCTGATCCCGCGACCAGGGAATAGGTATGAGTATCGGATGCATCCGCATCTACTGTGGCAAATACCCCGACGACTTGATTTGTTCCGGCGTTTTCGTCGATAGTGTTGGAATCGATTGAAATGTCCGTTGGGAATTCGTTGGGCTCTGACTGAGTTGAGAAAGTCCATGTATCAGCCGTGGTAAATCCATTGTAATCATTTCCCGAAAGATCCTCAAAAGGCGTCACCAGTTGCACATAGTAGGAAGTGCCGTACGCCAGATCAGCCGGCAGGTCAATGGTCACTATGTTGCCGGATATGCTCACCTCGTCCGCATCGATCAAGGGATAGTACTGAACGAATATGTCATTAGATAACTCTCTTAAAATAAAGTTTCCGGGATTGACCTTCTGTACATCCTCATCAAACGTGATGGTCATTTGGCCGATCGCGATGGCCACACCCTCTGACTGATGAGCAGGCTCAAAGGACACCACTTGAGGAGGTGTTACGTCTACGGTAGTGAAAGACCACTCGTTGGCACCGATACCGGGAAAAACCGCTTCTTCAATATCACCTATACAAGTGCTACAGATGGTCACATACACCTCGATATCTGATGGTAGTGTACCAGGACTAAAAGACAATTCATTATCTGATACAACCACGCCTTCGTCCTGCACATCGATGGTTTCCAGTACCTGGTCATCACTTGCCCGATAGATCACAATATCTCCTGATTGTTTGGAAATAGGCTCATGAAATGTAACGCTCAAGGATGGATCCAAAGAAACATTCATGCTCTCATGAGCCGGCGTTAGTGCGGTCACCTCCGGAGCATTGTCTGCATTGTACTCTGTGACAAAACTCCAGGTTTCTGATCCGCTGATTCCGGCAAAAGGATTGCCATGAACATCCTCCAATACGCCGCTGGCCATTTCTATATACACCTCGGTCGCGAATGGAAAGTCAATTGGAGGATTGATGGCCGCCTCACCATCGGTGATGACTACTGCAGCACTTTCCACATCGATGGTTTGAATTACAGAGCCGTTGGCCACATTCTTTATGACAAAGTCCCCGCTGCCTTTCTGAATGTCCTCATCAAGTGTGATGTAGAGATTGACGCTGGCGGCTACCTCTGACGTACTATTTGGAGATACACTCGATAAGCCTGGGGCGCTCATGTCAGGCTCGGTCACAAAGTTCCAAAAATCTGGATCACTGACACCTGACCATGCATTGGTTCCGTCTACATCGCTGACGAGGAATCCATCATCGACCAGGACTGCAACTACTGTCCCGAATGGCAGGTCTATCGCCAAATCAAATGTGACATCAGTTCCAGATACTGAGATTCGATCTGTATCATCCTGATCTAATGAGGTAATCAGCTCAGTAGTATTGTAGTCATATACACTAATTGAGCCTGTACCTATTGCGGCATCTTTGTTGAAATTGATGGTCAAATCCTGTCCTACCAGCACATCGGTTGCATCCAGATCGGGAGTGGAGCCCACTGCGGTAAAGGGATTCTGTGTAGAGAAAGTCCACTCGTCTGTAGCGCTTATCCCCTCCCAGGTGTTTTGAGAGTTTGAGGCAGTCCGGATGTAACCGTCGGAGATCGTCACGTAAAAGTCCGTATCGTCTGGCAGGTCACTTGGAAAATCGAATGTCACAGTCGGACCATCGAGGGTCATATAGCTTCCATTGAAGTTGGAGAGTTGTTGTACAACTGACCCGTTGTCTGCATTGCGGATCGTAATGCTACCTGCACCCAGATCAATGTCCTTGTCAAAAGTCAATGACAAATCAGCGTCTGTGGCCACAGTCGTATTGCCATCAGCCGGATCAAGTGAAACTATGCTCGGAGGTATGTTATCGATGGTCGTGAAATTCCATGTATCACTTCCCGACAATGAGAAAGATTGACCATGCACATCAAACAATACATTGTTTGGGATATAAATGTAGTAAGCGGTATACGAGTCCAACGTCCCAAAATCAATGGTTACCTGGTTTCCGTTAAGGGTCACACTCTCAGAGCTGGCATCTATCACAGCGGCATTGACATGGTTGCTGCTGTATTTCAAGTACACAGATCCACTTGCGTATGCTATTTCGTTGTTCATCGTCAGGGTAAACTGTGCATCCAGAGCAACATTCGTCGCATCATCTACCGGTGATACCGACTGAACCGACAGCCCTTCGTAGGTGGTAAACCTCCATGCCTGATCATCGGTGATCGGTTGGATACCATTGCCATCTGCATCGAAGATGATCGGACGCTCCTGGTTGTCCAGCCCATCAAACAGGATGTAGTACTCTGTGCCTTTGACCATGTTGTAGTGGGTGGGTATGCCCATACTCACAGTGAGATTGTCCTCACTAATTCCTATCACACCTGGATCTCCTATGTCGTAGAAATAGAAGTCCGTTTCGCCTTCTTCCCGATACAGACCAATATTGTCATTGGTCACTCCGAGATAGACAGGTTCATCAAAAGTCATGTCAAACGAAACCGATGCTCCCGATATTTCCACATCCATTTCACCATCTGCCGGAGCATAGGTCACCACATCAGGTCCGTTGCCATCATTGGCACGGGTCATGAAAGACCAGGTGCTGTTGTCGGTGATTCCTGCAAATTGGTTTTCTGAGTCAGAGGCATCCACTATCAAGCCAGGAGCGATATATACGTAGTATTCAGTCTCAGGCTCCATGAGTGCGAGATAGTATCGATGAAAAGTGACAGTATTGCCATCGAACTCTATATTTTGATTGCTGAAGGTATAGGTATAGACAGAAGCGTTATCCGATTTCCTGTAAATACGCATATAACCGGTCGATCCTTTTACCACTTCTTTGTCGAAGGTCATCACAAAATCCGTGTAGGAAGGTGAGGTATTACTCTCCAATGCAGGACTTAAACTCTGAACTGCCGGAGGGGCATTTTCCGTGGTAAATGTCCAGGTAGTATTGTCATCAATCCCATCAAAACCATTGCCGCTAAGGTCTTCTACCACACCTGAGCCTATGGTGACGTACCATTCGCTTTCATACAGGAAGGGATTGAATTGATTAATGGTCAGGGTATTGCCGTCGATATCTACAAAATCAGGAGCAGTTGATAGGGCACTCTGGTGTGCCAGGTCATCAGAAACCCTTCGGATTTCAATAAGACCTCCATTACCTGCCTGTATGGGCTCATCAAAGGTGATGGATATCGATTCGGTATTGATGTCAACGTCTGTGGCATCGTCAACAGGGCTCAGCGAAGAAATCTGTGGATCCACGTTATCAAGGGTGTAAAAATCCCAATCGTCCTTATTGGTAAACGACGGATAGTTTTGATTGAATTGATCCTGAATCGCCGTACCCAGGTAAATGTAATAATGCTTGTTGGCTTCCAGGGTTCCAAATTCCACCGTCATGGTATTTCCATCAAAATCAACCTCGCTGAGCAGGGCTTTCGACGACACGATCGCATCAGTATCATAGTCTCTCAGCACGATGCTACTAACGCCCGATGACGTTACTTCATGATTCCCTACGAGAGTGACCGTACCACCCAATGCTACCCCTGTCTCATCATCCGCTGGTGAAATTGTCTCCCAGGAAGTGGGGCCATAGGTAGAAAACGTCCAGTCTGATGAAACCTCAAACCCTCCGAAAGCGTTGCCATCATCGTCATAAATAGTCGGTCTTTCGTTGTGGATAGGATCAAGCAATATATAGTAGGGTGTATTAGCTGCTAGACTATAGGGTTCTGTAGCACTAATGGTAAGACGATCGTCACTTAGATTTGCTGTACTTCCAATGTTATAGATGTATCCGTCATCTGTACCCCGATAAAATCCGTAGTTGGTGCTTAGTCCATAAATATTTACCGGTTCGTCAAAAACAAGTTCGAATGTCTTTGCATTTCCGTCCTCTAGATCAGACTGATGCTCAGGAGACCTAGATAGCAAGGTAGGACCAACTCCATCATTGGCCCTGGTAGTAAATGTCCAAACACCCTGATCCAATCCTGATACCGGAAGGGTGCCATCCTCACTCCAAAACATTCCTGTTGGAAATGTTACATAAAAATCCTCTTCCGCAGCCAGGATATTATAGCTTCTGATTACGACGGTAGATTCTTGGATTTCGATGTAAGGAGAATTGCCAGCAAAAATGTCAACCACCTGATCTCCTGAATTGTACACTGTGAACTTATGTGAAGTCTGACCCGAGATGGTTACTACCGCATCAAAATTGAGATAGTAGGTGATATTGGCTGGAGCCAAATTATCATTGCCGTCATCTGGAGAATAGCTCATCAATACAGGTGCTGTGTCGTACTCGTCTTCAATGGCGATGGTAAAGGCTTCTTCATAAGAAGTGCCTGCATTATCCGTCACTTCCAGTAGGATATTGTAGGAATCTTTGACCTCATAGTCAAATACCTCCTGTGCGAGCAGTTCATCACCCACGACACTAAATGAAGCATTGTCGTCATCACCGGTACCTGAAGTCAAGGAGAAGCTTAACGTTTCTCCCGCATCTGAATCTGAGCCGGTCAGGGTAGCCACTACGGCTCCTATGCTGTTGTTTTCCAGGATGCTGGTAGCGGATAGAGTGATATTGGTAGGAGGGTTATTCCCTCTGAAAGTCCAATTGGTAGCATCTGTACCTTCAAAGAAATTACCCTGGGTATCTCTAAACACTGTGTTAGGTATTTCTATGTAATAATCAACATTGGCACTCAAACTTCCAGCGATATCAAACGTGATGGCATAACCTAGTTTCCCACCTAGTGTGATATTAGTGGAACTCATGGTGGCTATGGTAATCCCTCCCTTACCAGTAGACTTAAGCGATATGGTCTGTGCACG
Organism: Reichenbachiella sp.; assembly: GCA_965222305.1. GTDB lineage: Bacteria > Bacteroidota > Bacteroidia > Cytophagales > Cyclobacteriaceae > Reichenbachiella. Next base: position 4,226,503 of record OZ244943.1, on the reverse strand, counting down.
AGCTACACTGACACTTTCATCCAACCTGATGTAAAATGTTTTTGTAGATAAAGGTACTCCTTGGCTGCGATCAGCTGGACTTAACCATACGATTTCAGGAGGTGTCTCATCCAATTCCTGGACTGTAATAGTCAGAGAAGAAGTAGATGTCATATTTCCACAAGCATCCTCTGCAGTCACAGTTACGTCTCCACTTGTATCGCCAAATTCCACAAAAATTGAATTGCCATTATCTGTATCTATTGTGGCTCCTGTTGGAACTGTCCAGTGGTAATCCACAGCCCCATCGATAGCAGGAACACTATATTGCTTCAGTGAAAATTCTACCACGGTACTGTATCCGCTGATACTCCCGGGATCATCAATCGCTTCATTCGAAATGGTCGTTTCACTAGACTCAGGTGATGAGCCACATGAGGCTCCACCATTGGCCACTACTGATAGAGTCACATCACCGGTGTTGGTACCGTCAAAGTCTACATATACTGTGCTGGTGGTAGTAATCGAAGCCTGGCCATTGGCATTGAAGGTGGCAATATCCGAATCGGAAAGAGTCCAGGTATAGGACACTGCACCGGAAATATTAGGAGTGGTATATTGCACTGCTGTCTCACCAGGACAAGCCTCCATCTGACCGTTGATGCCTTCGGGATTGCCGATACACAGACCAAATCGATAAGAATGTATAGCACGAATCAGGGAAGACGACTGAGATGTCACCTGCAAAGCGAGGTGCTCGGTCGATTCCCTGTCTATTTTGATGTAAAAGGTCTGGTCGGTGCTCGAATTCACGAGAGTGCTCGGGCCACCCATTATTGCGTCTGACCAATCGTATCTGTCTACATAGACATCATCTCCATTGTCAGAGTAGCCCACCACATAATCCAGATTGCTGTCTATTTCAACAGCAGAAATTCTGGGATTGGTAAATCCCGGATCGAAGGCCGTGGTGCCTTGCACCACTCCGCTGCTGTTGTATTTTCTGAGATAGTAATCTGTCCCATCCGCATAGGCGATAATGAATTCACCGGAAGGAGCCATACCAATAACACCTCCCGACTGATACCCTGATGTAATATCGTTTACAAGGAACGTACTACCCTGAGCAGCACCAGAGGAGTTATATCTTTTTGCAAAAACACCATAGGAATTATCCTCTGTTCTTGAATCCTGCCAGGTAACCACAAAGTTTCCGTTGGAATCCATTCCAATGTTTGGGTTGGGGGTAGAATTGTTGTAGACATCGTCTATCTTGACATTGCTGCCCTGGACTACCCCGCTGGAGTTGTACCGCTGAAAATAGAGGCTGTTGTTGGCATAGTTGTGCCATGCCACTACGAAATCACCATTGTCATCCATGGTGATTTCCATTTGGTTGAGTGATGTGGTGGTTATAGAATTAACCTTCACAGGCGTTGTCCCTGTATACGAAGGTCCGTCTATGCTACCATACCTACGAACATAGATATCGTAAACATTGGAACCATCTTCTGTTTCACTCTCCCAGGCAATGGCAAATGTGCTGGCATCTGCACTGGCTGCGACTTTGGGCCTTACCTGATCTAGAGATCGGCTGGTATTGATCACCCCCAGACTTTGGTAGCCTCCATCTATGGTAGATACCCCAGCCAATATGTCCTTTTGATGAGGACTGGCGGAGTACTCCTTCTTTTCATAGACTACCACATAAGATCCGTTGTTGGCCATGCCGACATGTCCATAGTTGGATCCAAGGCCGTCTTGTCCATTGTCGATGACAAGGAACTCATCCTCTGATGAGCTAATGGCCTGAGCACTTGCCGCAAAGGCCAGTGCCAGTAACGAAATAATTAATATCGAATGGAAAACCGTTCGCTCCAGATCTATGCTGGCAAACTTATTTTTCCACTTCTCTAGTGCTGGTTTTGAAAGTGTTGAAATGGTTTTCATGGCATAAAGTTTAAAAGTTGATGCCGTGAAATTGGGCCTATTTAATAGGGGTTTTCCTGTACCTTGGGTACGGTTTTGAGGCTACCCACCCGGGTAGTTTTTGGGTAGGATGCCCTTTCCGGGCACTCAGAGCCTATTTTGTTTTGATCACGTATTCGAGGGCTTGCTTTCTGTTGGATACCCCCAGCTTTTGATAGATATTCTTGAGGTGGTACTTTACTGTATTGACAGATACAAAGATCTTCTCGGCGATCTCGGTATTGTTGAGGTCGCCGATGGCGTACTCCAGTATTTCAAACTCCCGCTCTGTCAAAGGCTCCTCAAGCTTATCATTGAGCAAAGAGGAGTCAAGTCCTAACTCTGTAGTGTCACCTTCAAACAGGGTCTTGATCTGGGCCCGAAGTTCACTTATTTCTGCCAAATGCAGCTGACGCTTAAGTTGAAACCGACTATAGATCAGTCTTATCACTACGGTGGCGGCAACCAGAGTAATGAGCAGGCTAATGGTGAGCCATTGAATATGAAGATTTTTGTTCTCCAACTCGATCTTTGAAATGGTATTATTCAGGGTGAGGCTTTCGATGGCCTTTTGTTGCTTGATCAATTCCAATTTTGATTCCAGCTGACCCAATTTGCGCGCGACCTCCTCATTGCTTATGCTGTCGTTCATTGCATACTGCAGCACTTTGTATTTATATGCTGATTTGTAATTCTGAAAATGCTCATAGCATGCGGACAAAACAGCAGATGATTCTTTGATTTGAAATTTTGTCCCAAGAGCTTCCCCTATTTCCAATGCCCGCCTGGCATAGAATAGGGCACTGTCGTGCTCATACATTTTCAAATACAGTCCTGCAATATTGTTGTAGCTCTTGGCAAGCCCTTCTTCATGATCTAGTTCCTCTTCTATAGCCATAGAAGATTTGAAATATTTCATCGCTTCCCTTAGCCGTCCCAGCCTGATTGATACATTTCCGAGATTCGTCAGAGTATTGGAGATCCCCTTCTGATTGCCCAGGTACTGTTTGAGTTCGAGCGACCGCTCAAAATTGTCCAAAGCCTGATCAAACTTCTCCATGCGCTGCTGTACCACCCCTATGTTGTTGTAAATTTTTGACCGAACCAAAGTATCTCCAGTATCAGTGACATCAAGTGCACGCTCGTAGTATTCCAGTGATTTGTCATAATTCTTCAAGTTTTTATACACCACCCCAAGGTTTCCCAAAACTTGTCCCAACATGAGGCTATCCTGCAACGACTCAAATAGGGCATATGACTGTAATAAGTTTTCAACCGAAAGGTCATAATCTCCACGGATGAAATAGCTCAATCCGATAACTCGGAAAGCGTCCCCCATTCCGGTTTTGTAGTTAAGCTCTTCTGAAATGGTCAAGGCCTCATTGGCTATCTTTTCTGCATCGGCGGGATTTTTATAGATTAGGTCTATGGCTATTTCTAATTGTGCATCGATGGAGTCTGTAGATATTGCTGCAGATGCTGAATGCCAAGAGACCATTGACAGGAACAATATCCAGTAGGAGCGGATATTCATATGACGATAATAATTAAGACCTCAATACTGATAAACGGCAACAATCAATTACGAAGACTTGACAACATACTCCAGCGCTTCTTTCTTATTGCTTACCCCTAATTTATTGTAAATATTGCCCATATGAAATTTGATCGTACTGAGAGAGACAAATATTTCGTCTGCGATCTCCTGATTGGTCTTGCCCGACATGCTGAGTCTGAGCACATCGTATTCCCGACTGGTTAATGGATTGAACAGTTTCTTGTTGAACTCATCCAGGTCTATACCAAAATCAACCTTGGCCGGGCCATTGAGCAACTCCATGTACCTTTTTTGCAGTGCTTCAAAGCGAAGATCCTGCTCTACTTTTTCTGCTCTGACTTTTTTGAGCTTGAGCCAATAGAGAAAGATCGCCAGGGCTGTCAGCGATAGGGCACCGGCCAATACAAAAGCCATCTGCCATCGAGTCTGCGATAGCTGCACCTCCCCCAATTCATTTTGCAACTTAAGTCGTACAATTTCAGCCTCCTTTGCTGAGGTCTGATATTGGGTTTCCAGCTCGTTGATCTGTCGTGATTTTTCAGCATTGAAAACCTCCTCCTTGAGATTGAATCTCTTGCGCTGAAATTCGAATGCCCGGCGAAAGTTTCCATCGTTTTCGTACATTCCTTCAAGCTGCTCATAGAGGTAGATTTCGTCCTGCTCAAAATTGTTTTCCTTCACAATGTCCAGGGCAGCATAGGCATAATCGTATGCAAGCCTTTTTCTACCTGCTTTGAAGTCGTTCTCAGCCAAATTCATCAGAGTATGCGCCAGGGCAGATTTGTAATCTATGATTCTATAAATGTCCAACGCCTTTTTATAATAGTTTTCTGCTTCCTTGTAATTTCCAAGAGCTGTATGAGTAGTCCCCGTATTGATGAGTGTATTAGCATAGCCTTCCTGGTCTCCGATCTTTTCAAATAATACTTCAGCCTCTTGATAATGCTCAATCTCTATTTTGTATTTGCCCTGTAGACCGTAGAGCATTCCCAGATTATTCAGGGAGTGAGCCCACCGAAGCGTGTCACCATAGTCGGTGGATAGCTCCTTCAACTTGATGTAATAGGCTTCTGATTTACCATAGTCTTCCTGGTACATAAAGTCAATACCCAGATTGTTGTAAGCATCCAAAATGGTCAATGTGTCTTTGACCAGAGTCGCCAGGTTAAGGCCTTGGATAGAATAAGAGACCGAGCTGTCATACATGGCCTTGTAGCTGTATGCAACAGAAACTGACACATAGGCACGGGCCAGCAGTGCATCATTTTCTAAATCCTGGGCCAATAATCCAGCCTTTTTCGCCAAGGCCAGGGCAGAGTCAGGCACCGACTCGGACAACTCCTTGCTGATCTCGATCATTACGTCAGTTCTTTCCTCACTTCCCTCCGGATAGCCTTCCATTACCCCATTCAATGAATCAAGCAGGGTTGTTCCCTGGGCATTCACTTGAACACACAGTGCTGACAGGGCGAGGGTGAGAGTCAATATGGTACGTACTTCTTTCAAGCCGGAAATAATCTCCAAAAAAATTGCTGGGATATCAAGTGGATTATGGTGAAGTGGAGCAAGAGCCCAGAAATTCACCTATTGTACCCTCTAATTTATCACAAAATTCAACCATATAAAACCTTTTGATTTTGTGCCAAGCAAAATACCTTTTGGAGAGGCTTCTCTTTCAAGAAATGAGTAGCTTAGACGTATGACCGAAAAAGAAAAAATGCTGGCCGGACAGCTCTATGACGCTGCCGACCTGGAGCTTACAGCAGACCGCCACCGTGCCCGGCTACTCTTTCAGCAGATCAATTCCATGGGCGATGAGCATAAGGCAGGTCGTAACAAAATACTCTATGAGCTCTTTGGCGAGGCGGGTGAGGGGCTTTGGATCGAACCGCCCTTCTACTGCGACTATGGGTACAATATTAAGGTGGGCGAAAAGGTCTTTATGAATTTCAACTGCTGTATACTGGATGTGTGTGAAGTAACAATGGGCAGCAATGTCCTACTCGGCCCGAATGTCCAAATCTACACCGCCTCACACCCAATGGATGCAAAAACCAGAGCGGAATGGCTGGAATCTGGCAAGCCTGTGACTATAGGCAATGACGTATGGATCGGAGGCAATGCCATCATCAACCCCGGCGTGACGATCGGTAATGGAGTGGTCATCGGCTCTGGGTCGGTCGTTACCAAGGATGTGCCAGACAACGTATTCGTAGCTGGAAACCCCGCCAAATTCATCAAAGAAATTGACAACTCGGATCATGAACAAATACGATCATAAAGAACTAACTCTCCTGGCTTCAGAGCTACTGATGAAAGCGGGCCTGGATCAAGATCGAGCCGAAATCACTGCATCCACCCTGGTGGAGGGAGATCTAATGGGACATTTCACTCATGGACTAGCCTTACTTGGCCCCTACCTCCAGAATATGGAAAAAGGAGGAATGAAGCTGTCTGGTGAGCCCATGGTGATCAATGACACTGGTTCCACACTTACCTGGGATGGTCAGTATCTGCCGGGCTGCTGGCTGGTTCATCAGGCCATAGATACGGCCATAGAACGAATCAAAGAACATCCCGTGATGACGGTAGCCATCTCCAAAAGTCATCATATCGGCTGCCTCGCTGCTTATCCTAAAAGGGCAACTGATCAGAACCTCATGATGATCCTGTCTTGCTCCGATCCAAAAAATGCGACTGTGGCCCCATTCGGAGGATTGACGGGAATGTATAGTCCCAACCCGATTGCATACGGCATTCCGACAGAGACTGACCCGATCATTTTGGACATTAGCATGTCTAGCACTGCTAATGGCTTGATTTACCAAAGTAAGGCCCAGGGTAAAAAATTGCCCCACCAATGGTTGATGGACAGTGAAGGGAAACCTACGGATGACCCTGCTGAATTCTTCGAAGATCCACCAGCCACTATATTACCTCTTGGAGGAATGGACACGGGCTACAAGGGTTTCGGACTGGGTTTGGTGGCAGAAATTCTAACCTCAGGACTATCAGGGCACGGAAGAGCAGATCAACCCGATGATTGGGGTGCTTCTGTATTTCTTCAGATCATCGATCCTGGAGCGTTTGGAGGGATCGACAACTTCAAAAGGCAAGCCCAATATCTGGTGGATACCTTCCAAAAAAGTCAGCCCATTGACCCAAATCATCCTGTTCGTATTCCTGGTAGCAGGGCCTTGATGCTCAGGAAAAAACGTATGACCGAGGGAGTGGAACTGGATCAGACGGTGATCAAATCACTCAAAGAGTGGGCTGAGAAACTTGAGGTTACCTTCCCTTTATAAAACTCAGTTAAATTTTCACCCAACCACTCGCTTTATTACTCTCCACAATCGCATCGATCACTTTCATGTTGTTGAGCGCATCGGTGAGCGGGGTGGGAACGGCAGTATCTTCCAAAACGGACTGAGCAAAAGCTTCAGCCTGGAGTGTGTATTGATCCGTGATTTCAAAGGTTATCACTTCGCTTAGCTCTTTGGTTTTGAAGAAAATCCTTGTGATCTGGTCATGTGGCGCATTCACAGGGATTTCAATCTCAATACTTCCCGAGGTGCCCATAATCATACACCTCTGATGCGGCATGAGCTGGGTCGAACAAGTAAACGAGGCTCTTTTTCCTTCTGAGAACTCCATCAATCCGGAGGATAAACGATCCGTCTCAAAATCCGGATCGTATTCCATCAAACCCACAACTCGAGAAGGTTCTTCATCAAAAATAAACCGTGGAAAAGAAATGGTGTAGCAACCAATGTCCATCAGCCCCCCACCATATGCATCCGGCCTGTTCCGAATGTTGTTGGGTTTGACATTGTGATAGGTAAAGAGCGATTGTACCATTCTCACCACTCCGATAGCTCCTGAGTCTACAAGCTCTTTTGCTTTCAGCCATTGGGGATGGAAGCGATACATAAAGGCCTCCATAACTTTCAATTTTGGATATTTGGAGGTCTCGCTGATCAATTTCTCAACCTCTGACGCATCAATACCTAAGGGCTTTTCACACAGAACATGTTTGCCCGCTTCAAGACATTTGATGGTCCATTCGACATGCATGTGATTGGGGAGCGGGTTGTAGATGGCATCAATCTCCGGATCAGCCAGCAACTCTTCGTAGCTGCTATAGGCTTTTGAGATGCCCAACCGTGATGCAGCCTGTTTTGCTGAATCCATGTTTCTGGAACAAATCGCGACCACCTCTGAGTTGTTGGCTTGCTGTATGGCAGGGATCACCTTGGCCACTCCGATGTTGGCGGTACTGAGAATGCCCCATTTGATCTTTTGAGTACTCATGAAATGTTTTAGTTTATCAATTAAGCTGATTCTTTTCAGCGGAAAAGGTAGAGCGATATTTTGAGCTTTTTCTGAGCTGTATCAAAAAGAGTAGTCGGCCTTATTTTAAAAAATGGATTTGGATGGTTAAAAACTGCTAGATGCATTGATCATCTGCAGTTTAGCTTAGCTCGTATAACTTCCAAAAAAATCAACCCATGAAAAATTTTACTGCCTTTCTGATTTGTTTAGCCTCATTTAATGTCGGTTTTGGCCAAGATTCTCAATGGGGCACCGCTTTCTCTGATGCGATTATCTCACGGTACCAACCGACCATCAATACGATGACGAATAAGGACTGGGATCATTCCAACAGTATCATTCTTCATGCTATGGAGAAAGTCTACACGAAGACTCAAAACAAAGAATACCTCAAGTACATTCAAGGTTTTGCTGATGATTATATCGCCAAAGACGGTTCGATTTCTGATCTGAATACAGAATTGGATGGCATCCATCCCGGGGTGATTTGTCTTTTTCTTTATGAAGAAACCGGAAAGGAGAAGTACAAAAAGGCCGCTCAAAACATGCGTGATTTTTTGATTGGTGAAAGCTCGCCATTCAACAAAACACCTGACGGGGGCTTCTGGCATAAAAACAACGATCACTACGACAATGTAATGACCGTGGATGGGGCGTATATGTCCAATCCATTTTTGGTGAAGTATGGGGTGATGTTTGAAGATCAGGAGGCTATAGATGTCGGTGCATCGCAAACTTTGTTGGTGGCATCCAGAACCTTCGATATCAAAACCAAACTCCCATATCATGGCTGGGATTACTCCAAAAAGAAATCGTGGGCACATCCCATTACCGGCACGTCCTCCGAAGTATGGAGCCGAAGTATAGGATGGTATTCTATGGCGATCACTGATATTCTTGAGTTTCTACCCAAGGAACATTCTGACTATGAGGATTTGCTTTTCCTCTTTCAGGAATTCGCCCAGGGGATCATCGAAAATCAAAATCCAGAAACCGGCTTGTGGCACCAGATGGTCACCCGGCCTGTCTCTGAAGCAAACTACCCTGAGACGAGCGGTACAGGCATGATGATTTATGCCCTGAAGAAAGGCACGAACAACGGCTGGCTTGATTCATCCTATGAGAAAAATATCAGCAAAGCCTGGAACGGCCTTCAGCCCTACATTAAGACCTATTCTGATGGTTTGCCGATGATCACCTCCTTCAATCCCGGAATGGGGATTAAGAACTCAGTAGAAGACTACAACAAAGTACGGCCTGTAAGCTGCCCCTCAAAGGAGAAAAAGCAGCACCCACACGGATACTGCGCCATACTCATGGCTGCTTCAGTGATGGAATAAGGGTTTTCCCTTTAGAAGTTGACGAAAGCAATCATGTTGATTTGATCCCGACCTCCCTCAGAGAAGAACTGATTCATGTAACCCAGTTCAAATTTCAGCTTTGAATTGAGTTTGTATCCGAGTCCCCCGTAGAGTCTGTTTCGGTCAAATGACTCGGACTCCAAGTGCATGAAAAGCTCATTGTACACGGAGAGGTAAAAAGTATTGTCAATAATTTCTTTGTTGGTGAGACCATAGTTTAGCCCAAGGAAATACCTGGCCCTCATACTAAAATCGTCCTCCACGAAGCGCTCCTCAAGTCTAAACCGGTGCTGTAGTGCCAGCCTGCTCAATTTGTGCTTGACTATGTACTGTTGATAGATTCGATGTTCATTGACGACCAATTTGGCATCAGTCGACCCGATATAGTTTTCAGACCTGATAAAACCGTATCCAAGTAGCACATTGTTATTTCCGGGCGTGAGGTTATACCCCATTCCTGTTCTCAGGAGCAGTTGCTCCAGGTCACCTATGAAATTGTAATTTCTGTATTGAACCTCGTTGTGCCAGTTCCATTTATCACTGACTTGTTTGTTGCCAAAGTATATCAACCAGTTACCAAGATCAGAGTCTTGTGCATGGGTCAGATTTGATGCTGCGAGGATACCGCAGACCATGAGTATTTTTTTAAACATTGGGTGCTTTTTAAAATTGGGTAATTGAAAAGTTAGTAGCAAAGAAAATAAAAAAAGCCCATTCACCTTTCGGTAAACGGGCCATACAATTGAGCTTGAAATTTTGACTAGAACGAAGCAGTTCCTGTTGGCAGTGATGAAAGATTTGCACCCAGGTCATGGGTAGCAGGAGCTGTATCCTGTCCGGCCGTGCCCACCAAAGGCTTCATCACGAATGGAGCTGGTGAATCATCAGGCACGGGCTCTACTGAGATCACTACAGTTCTTCCTCTCAGATCCAAAGGAAACGTTTCGCCAGCAGGCGCATTCAAGAAAAAGTCTTCTCCGGGTACCGGAGGGCCTGCCTGGGTAGTTTCGCTAAATGGGTCATCATCGTCCGCCGCATCAAAAGCGGTAAATGTACCGGTTGTCAATGGACCGGATTCGCCTACTACCCAGCCTTCATAAGCCCAGCCGGCAGGCAAAGTAGGGAGTACAAAGTTGGGGGTCGGAGGTGCTCCCGGATCACCAAACCAAACACCAAATTCGTCATTCCCGTTGTTGGTTCCTGACTCATCTGTAGGCGTTCTTAGAAAGAATGACCCTGCAGCATTGGAGAAATCCCCAACTATAGCAGTCGTCAATGAAGCAGAACCGCTCACAAAGTCACCCATCAGTATCTTCGTAGCAGCGGGTGCAGGATCAGAATCCGGTACCGGCTCTATGGATAAAACAAATGTAGTGGCATTGTCCAGGTCAGACATCTCTACAGAAAATGTACTTTGAGAAAGAGAACCATCGGCATTGACAGAAAATACACCTGTACTTACTGGCGAGCCATCTACGATCAACCAGCCTTCATAGGCAAAGCCATCTCCAAGCGGTTCTAATCCGCTCATCGTTAGTAACAAATCCCCGGTTGTCGGTTCATCGTCATCGTCGCTACATGAGCTGAGGATTGCTAGTATTGCAAATAGTGAATAGAATAATTTTTTCATAATAAGAATCTTTGATTAAAAATTGATACTCAAAGATTCGATGCAGATATCACGGAATGTTCACAGAGAAATAGCATTACTAAAAAAGTGTGTCACGTTTCTCTAGTGGCAAACCAATCGGTGACAACACCGACTGGAGCTTGATTGACTTACTCGCCCCTGCTGGAGCCCGCCAGGATGATCCTGTCGGACTGGTTGTCTCCAACGCGAATCGAAACGACTCTTCTCCGTGACTTTCTTGTGATACTTTTTCCCAACATTTGGAAGATGAAACATTTGTTGACTCCATTTTTTCTACTGGCATGCTTCAGCGCATTGCCTCAGACCAATCCAGAAAAGCAAAGAGTTGAACTAGGAAAAGTACAATGGCATAGGGACTATTACAAAGCCCTGGAACTTGCTAAAGAGGATAATAAAGCAGTGCTTATTCTCTTTCAGGAAGTGCCCGGATGTGCTACCTGCCAAAGCTATGGAAAGGGGCCATTGAGTCATCCGTTGATCATTGAGGCTATTGAGAGGGAGTTTGTACCACTCGTTATATACAACAACAAAGGCGGACATGATGCCGAGATACTAAGTCGCTATAAGGAACCTAGCTGGAATAATCCTGTAGTCAGGATCGTAAATGCCAGCGGAACCAACCTGGCGCCCCGGGTGGCAGGGGATTATTCGAGCAAGGCCTTAGTCAGTGCCATGCAGGCAGCTTTAATCCGACAAAATAAGCCCATTCCAGAATATGTCGATTTTCTCATTGAAGAACTTTCTATGACCGGTCAGAAAAATGCCCAGACCCAATACTTCAAGATGTATTGTTTTTGGTCAGGGGAGAAGCACTTTGGACAGGAGAAGGGAGTGGTATCTGCAAAGGCCGGCTTTATGGGCGGCAGTGAAGTGGTGAAGGTAACGTTCGACCCCAATTTTGTCGATCGACAGGATTTAATTGCTTATGCCAAAAAAGGCAATTGCAGGCCCGTAGAAAACACGGGGTTTCGGTATTCAAACAAGGATCATTTATTTTACCTGAGAGGGTCGGAATACAAGTACCTTCCCCTCACAGAACTTCAAAAAACACGCATTAATTCTGCCTTGGGTAGTCAGCAAGACCCAACAGAGTATCTCAGCCCCCAGCAAAAGATATGGCTGAAGATGCCGTCCAAAAAAGTTGAGCTGATCGATGAAGATATCCGCACCGCCTGGTGGGTAAGGAAGAGGCTGTCGAAGTAGGCTTGTTGGTCGCGAGACCAACAACGGTGATGGATTTACGTCACCCGACGCCCCTGTTGGTGTTGTCACCGACAACATTTTTCAATACCTTGTTAAGATGGAAACCAACCGAATCTACTTTTTCACGGCCAGCATTGTCAGATTTCTACCCGCATTATGAGAGGATGAGGCAAAAGAGATCATTGTCAATTCTTTAAAATTTCTAGTAGAAGACAAGGCAGTCAAGGTAGCTGCTTTTGTTGTCATGCCCAATCATATCCATGTTATCTGGAAACCATTACCAACGGATAAATCATCCGTTCAGCACCGATTCATGAAGTTTACTGCACAACAAATCAAGTTTTATTTACTTGATAATAATTGCGATCCAATACTGGACAAAATGAAAGTGGATAAATCGGATAGGCAGTATCAGATATGGCAGCGCAACCCTTTGCCCATCGAGATATACACCGAGGAGGTGCTAGAACAAAAGCTTGATTACATTCACAATAACCCATGTCAGGGCAAATGGCTTTTGGCAGACGACCCTACAAAATACAAGTATAGCTCTGCATCATATTATGAATTGGAATCCAATGAGTTTTCGTTTCTTACTCATTACAAGGATTTGATGTTATAGAACTTGTTGGTCACAAGACCAACAAGGGCGATAGGGCGACAAACTATTTATTCCGAATCTGAGCAGATTTTCCCTCTATTAGTTTTGAAAACTCCGTGTATTCATTTTCGGTTAAACTCATAAATCTCCTTACCCGCTTTCCATTGTTCCTCTTAAGAACTATGACGCTAAAGCCAGATATTAATCGCTTTAATTCATAATCACAGATATTTTCGAATGCCACCCCAAATTTGCTTACAAGCAAGGGATGGAAACCTAATTCCTTAAATACGATGGTATCAAAGTAAATCTGAACTCTTAAAATTTTAAAGGGCCATAGGAACATCAATGCGGCAAGGATTACCGAGATAAGAGAAAAAGAGTTTTTAATGATTTCTGGTGTGCTTATTAAATAAAATGAGATTGAAACTATTACTATCCAATAAAGGCCCACTAAAATATTTCTGAATCTGTTCTTAAATAGAAATAGGGGTTTTTCCATATCTACATCTGATGATTGCTCAAATTTACGCTCTATTTGGTGTCGTCACCAACAGGTAAAAATCACTTCTCCACCACTTCAGCAGGTGCTACGCTTTGTGGAATAGTTATGATAAATGACGTTCCTTCACCCAGTGTACTTTCCAATTCCAGCTTACCCTTGAGATGTCTGACCAACGTTTTAATGATGGATAGACCCAGTCCATTGGTAGGCTCTCCGTTGGTAGGACGGGCACTTAACTGAGTGAATGGCTTAAACATCTTTTTCTGATCTTCTTCGCTGATACCAGGCCCTTCATCACGTAGCGTGATTTGTATTTTTTCTTCCATTGGTGTGATATCCAAATGGACCGTGGTTCCCTTTTCGGAGAATTTCAAGGCATTCGACATAAGGTTGTCCAATACCCTGGAGAGCATGTTTTGATCGGTATGGAGAGACAGTGACTCGAATTCACCGGTGACATCCAGCTTTTGTTCCTTCGTCAACATCGACTCCTCAAAACTTAGTCTCCAGTTGTTTACAAAATCCACCACCGAAAACTCGGAAAGATCCAGTTTCTTCTTGCGGTTTCTTGCCTGGCTGATGTCCAGCAGATCCCGGATCAGCTCATTGCCCCGTTTCACGACAGCCTTGATTTGCTTGACATACTCCAGCTGCTGGTCATTGAGGTCACCATCCATATCGATCAGCATCATGAGTCCTTCGATATTATTCAGAGGGGCTCTGAGGTCGTGAGCGACAACACTCATCATGCCGTCCTTTTCCCTGTTGGCATCAGATATTTTGGTGAAGGAAGCACTCAAGTGCTCGAAGGCCTCCTCGATCGCCATGTTCTTTACTTTGATCTCCTCGTAGGCTTTTTGAAGTTCCTTGGATTGTTTTTCGAGTTCAAGCTTCTGCTCGTTTATTTGCTCAGTCCGCTCCTCGACCAACTTCTCAAGCATACCCTGCTGTACCTTAGCTCGTCTTGAGCTAAGCTTCATTATCGCATAAACCCCTATAAAAATGGCCAGGGTCGTAACCAAAAACCAAATAGGGTTTGGCCAGGAAAGTGTAAATAGTAAGACAACATTGATTTGCTCAAGCGGGGCTGAGTACAAGATGCCTGGATCAAACACAAAACGCTCGAGCGCCATCACAGGTGGTTGGCTAAAAAGTCCTACCAATAAAGTCATAATTAGTTCTTAGCTGCTATAAAAAATCGCTCAAAGAGCGACTCATCTCCAATTCTCTCAAAATCAATAAATTGAAGTTACTACAGACTCGAAAACCTTACAACATAGAAACCACCTAATTTATGGCCTGGATAAATATTAGGTAATTACATTAGCAAAACCCAGCCCATATGTCACACGAAAAATGATCGACAATCATTGGAACTCAGGGGTTTTATCAATTCATATCATCAAAATTAGCCATGACCATAAAAGACCTATTCCGTATGCTGATCAAACTCTTCAGTTTATATCTATTAATATCTGCGTTATTTTCAGTCATACCGACCTACATTTCCCACCTCTATTATGAGACTGATTTGGTGACACTGCTTAAAACATTCGGTGCGGCTGCAATTTTAGGCGGTCTAATTGTTGTTCTTCTTTTTAATACCGATTACTTGATATCCAAACTGAAGTTGGATCAAGGATTTGATGACAAGCGCATAGACTTATCGAATATTAGCTCTCAAGACCTATTGAAGCTTGGAGTCTTTATTATTGGAGGCCTTTTACTTCTTGATTATGTTCCGAGTTTTATCAATCACGCTTACTGGGCCTTAAAATTTGATATTGATAAAACAACATCACCGTATGAAATGAAATTCCAAATGGGACTATCCGCCATTAACATCATTATTGGATATGTCTTTGTCACAAATTATGACCGAATGGCTAAGATTTTTTCAAACTCAAGCAATAAACAAACCTAAGCCGAATACGTCGGCAGCTCATAGGAAAAAGTCGTGCCCTTACCCAGCTTGCTGGTGAGGTTGATCGTGGAATGATAGGTTTTAAGATTAAGCAAAGGGTTGGTTGCTCTATTATTCGAAATAACCGTATCTATTTTTCTTTAATGAATTTGACGGTCGAAATACTCGATGAGGTACTCAGTCCTACCAAATAAACCCCGGGAGCCAAATTGGAAATGTCAATATGCCCTTTGAAATCGTTGGCAAGTGTCTCGAACAATACAACTCCTTTTACATCAGATAGGAACAAGCGACCATCCCGATTGACACCATTACCTAAAAAAATATTCAACTGATTATTCGCAGGGTTGGGGAAAATATCGAAAGTGTATGAATCACCATCAATTGCAAGTATCGACTCTGCGGATACAGAGATGCGATTGGATTTAATGAGTGACTGACCGTCTCCCGGTTCACATGAGGAAAAGGCAATTGCCAAATAATACGTGTAATAATTATCTTGAACATCAGCTGAGGTATCTGTATAGCTGGTTTGAGAGTAAGCAATATCATCCAGTTTAATGAAGTCTTCTTCATTTAGGCTTCTGTATAAAGAATAGGACATGTATTCTACTCCCTCATACGGGTTCCAATACAAATTCACCGTTCCGTCATATTCTACACTCGACCGTAGAAAAATCGAGGTATGGTAGTCACTTTCCGATGAAAAATCACCACATTGATCCAAAGCACGCACCCGATAGGAGAAAGAACCTGAAGCATTACTAGTTGTATCTAAAAAACTTTGCTCCCCCGGTTCTAGCTGCCCAATCACATCATAGGTCTCAGCGCTACTCCCCTCTTTCAGTATCTGAAATTTATCTACATTCACAGGATCTTGATAGTTCAAATAAACTCTATTCCAATCAGTCTCTTCTTCATCTGCTGATACATAGCAAATACTCGCCCCATTGAATGTTGGTTTCTTTGTGACATGGACACTTTGGCTCAGGCTATGAAAATCGTCACTAACGGTTAAAAAATAAGCTCCTGGTGACAGTCTGTCAATATCCTTTAGGTCTGATATGTAGCCATCAGGGCCTACCCAGGAATAGCTCACTGGGCCATTAGTATCATAAACAGTACTGGTAATGGAGCCAGTCGACCCTTCTCCAGCACAAAGCGATTCTTCAGCGGTTAGCTCAATTCTGATATCATTGACGTTCAGTACATTTATTTTAAATACCTCATCATGCATAAGCCCACCAGAATCGGTGGCCCTAACCCTGATTGAATACTCACTCTTCTTTTCAAAATCAAACGCAACCATGTTTGTTAATTTTCTCGCATCAATCTGAAATAAGTGATTATCATTGTCACCCTCTCCGTCTACCAGACTGTAAGAAAAGAAGTCCTCCAAGTCATCATCACTAGTCTCAAGCAATCCAATTCTCCCAGATGTTATGTTCTCATCAATACTGCTATGAGTTAAGTATGATTTTGTAGGTGGTTCATTGACATCTTCTATTTCAATAATCAGGTGCTCTTCAAAGGACTCACCCATACTATTCGTAACCCTTATTGGGCAAATTAGCGTTCCAATCGTCACAGAATCAGCCTTGGAGTCAGTATTATAGTCAGTGTCATAGTCGGACACATCATAGTACGCGCTATGGTACGTCTCATAGTCAAACACAACGTTAGTAAACAAGGTGTCAGAGACGATTTTGAATTTATCGGCATCACCCACACCTGAGACAAGTGTGAATGTGTGGGAATCATCAGTGGAATCGTCTTTGACTTTTAATAACCCTATTGGACTTGCAATCGGCAGGTTCTCTTTCACCTTAAATGTCATTCCAAGTAGGCGGTTGATTTCATTAAGGTAAACCTGTCGTGCCATGTCTGTCAAAGGAAAATAGTAGAAAGATTCATCGCCCTCAAATCGAGCTATTCTATTGCCAAATCCAAAAAAAGTACGATATGAGGCTGGTGCCTGCTCGGTTTCATTGTGATAAGACACGTGAGGTTCGAATCGCGCTATAGCAATTAGCGAATCTAAATGAGCCACGATCTGTGCATTGGTTTGAACCGTGTCATTTTGCACCAAGAAAGTTTCTGCCCAATCTGAATATTCTAAAGTACTCTCATAACCTAATTCTACCTCCTCAAACATTGGGTCTGACGGGTCATTTACAAAGAGACTTACTACGCCTGCGCTTGTATCCCCTACAAAATGGTGGACATCTAAACTTTTGAACCAATTCATTCTTGACCCTCTCACAGCATACGGATGGCTGCATATCATAGGTGTCTGAACCTGATCCAATATATCTGTAAGCAAGGCAAACTCAAAACTCATCGGGCCTCTACCTAAAACCACCAAACTTGCTCTATCAAGAATTCTGATTTCATCCCATGTGACATTCTCAACCCCATTCGACGGCCACCATACAGTGACATCAAACCCGTGGGCCTTCAGCCAGTTTATTTGCGATAAGTCCAGATCTGTTTCTGAATTGGTAACGAAAATAATTCTTTCTCCACCGGCTTTAAGATTGGTTATTGAAATGTCCGTAGGAGGCTGAGTTTGTGAATGTGCTAGCCCTACAATCGAAAAGATAAAAACCAAGGGTAAGCAAAATCGCCTCATGATCCAATTAGGAAAGTTCTATGTGAAAATAATAGGTTCCTCCGACATGATCAAAGAAATGGTTACACGTTTCCTGAAATTCAGACCGCTATATCGCTGAATATCTGAATGATAGGATAGCTTATTTCCATGCTAGGCCGAATACCTCGGCAGCTCGAACGAAAACGTCGTGCCCTTACCCAGCTTACTGGTGAGGTTGATCGTGGAGTCGTGAATTTCGAGAATCCGTTTTACGATGGCCAGTCCCAATCCGGTGCTGTTGTTGTCCAGGGTCACTCGCTTGTCCCCTATATGGTATCGATCAAAGACAAACGGTACCTGATCTTCAGGGATGCCTTTGCCGGTATCGGTGACTTTGATTTCTACCTGTTCTTTTTTGGCGTTGAGGTCTAGCTGGATGCTGCCCTTCTCTGGGGTGAACTTGATCGCATTGTCGATCAGATTTTGCAACACTCGCTCGATCAGGCTGATGTCAGCGTAAACCATAAACGGCTCCTCATGATTGTTGGCTGAGATGGTCAGGTTCTTTTCATTCAGGATCAGTGAATATTTCTGAGTGATATCGTCTATCAATTCATTGATGAAAAATGCCTCCTTCTTTGGTGTGACCTGCTTGGCTTCCAGCTTGGACAATTCGAACAACTCTCCAACCAGTTTTTTCAGTCGCTCAGTGCCATCCAAAGCTCTTGCCAAATAAGTTTGTTTGTCCTCCTCACTGAGTTTGTCCTCTTTGATGATCAACGTCTCTATGTATCCATGGATCACCGATAGCGGTGTCCGCAGATCGTGCGATACATTTCCTACCAATTCCCGGCGAAGATTTTCCATGGATTTGAGATTTTCGATGTTGCCCACGATGGTGTCGGCCATTTCGTTAAAGGACTCGGCCAGGCGTTTAATCTCACCCCCAGTCTTCACTTCAATCCGAGCGCTCATTTCTCCTTTTTGGAATCTCTTTACCGTATCGATGATTTTCTGGAGGTTTTTGGTGATCAGCCAAATGGCCAAAATGCCAATGATCAAAGTTGAGGCTATCGTAATCAGCCCATACACACCCCCTAATTTGAGAATGTAACTGTTAATCAGTGCCTCGCGAACGGAATCGTATTCTTCACTCGCCAGGATCACGTATACATAGCCAAGCTCACGACCCTCCTCCTCAATCTTCGCAGCAGAAAAAACCTTTTGTCTTCCTTCCTTGCGCGGGTCATCACCTAATATCGTTTCCGTATTTCCCTCCCGGAGAAACTGCCCGATCGGATCGAGACTGACAGACTCCAAAACCACCTTTTTGTAGGGAGCGACATAGTTGAGGATGTTGCCTGCCGGATCGAGAATGTACACCTCGATCGAGGGGTTGATGGCCATCATGTGGTGCATGATGTCATCGGTGGCCTTTTCATTCAATTCACCGTCAAGGAAAGGCTTGAGTTCCTGGCAGATGCTTTTCGCAATACCTCCATTTAGTTTTTGGTTTTTTTCCTGGAAATGCATCTCCGCCATGCGCAGAGAGAAATAAAAGTACAAGCCGGACACTGTCACCAGCAGGACAAAAAACAGTCCGGAAAGTTTCCAAAATAGGTTTTGAGATTTTTTCATAGTCAGACAAGTTCGTCGTTGAAGCGGTAGCCCACGCCCCAGGTGGTCAGTATAAATTTAGGTTTATTGAGATCGTCTTCGATTTTGGCCCTGAGACGATTGATATGCGAATTGACCGTATGCTCATATCCGTTGAATTCATAGCCCCAGATCAGAGACAGCAGCCGCTCTCGTGAATAGCTTCTGCCCGGATGCTTTGCCAATAGGTACAATAGATCAAATTCTTTGGGTGTAAGCTCGATACGTTGATCGGATTTCACCACTTTCCTTTTTTGAATGTCGATATGGATGTTGTCAATATCGATCGCATCTTCGTCCTGCTCATCGGTGGATTGGAGCATTTCGATACGTCGGAAAATAGCCTTCACCCGTGCCATAAATTCACGGACACTAAACGGCTTGGTGAGATAGTCGTCAGCCCCTGTTTCCAGGCCCAGGATTTTATCTATCTCCTCAGACCGGGCGGTCAGCATAAGGATGGCAGTTTTTATCTTTGCCGCCCGAAGCTCGCGACACACATCCAGCCCGTCCTTTCCCGGCAGGTTGATGTCCAGCACAATGAGGTCAAATTTCTCCTCGAGTGCTTTATCCAGCCCTTTTTGGCCATTGTCTTCAAACGATACCTCGCAATTCATGTCTTTCAGATGAATGCTCAGCAGTTCAGAAATATTGGGGTCGTCCTCTACGATCAGTACCTTTTTCTCCATAATCCAAAATGTCTATCCACGACACATTAACGCAAATGAAGGTGAAAAAGATCACGAAAGATTCACGAAAGGGTGGATAATGAATGATTGAAATTTAGAAGAATAAAAAGCATTCCAACTATTTTTATGACTCAGGTGTCGTTTTAAAAAACCACTTCATGAAATTTAGTCTTCTCCTCTGTGTTGCTGCAATCCTGATTTTTAGTCAGTGCAACGATGTCTCTGCCCCCCATCCTGACTACCCAACGGTTTACAGAAAACTGCCATTGGCCACACTTGATTCTCTGAAGGTCGAATATGCTCAAAGCAACCCTTATCTAAGGAATTCACTTGATGAATATGGCTTTTCCGGATATAGTTCAGAAAATGTAGAATCGACCCCTCCTCCTCAGACGGATTTCCCAACTGATACTGAGGCTTTCTCCCTGGCCGTTGATTTTCTGTTGAAAAATTCTAAATACACAGGGGTTCCAAACTCTGAATCCCTAGAATCTTTAGAAGTTAGAACTATGCACACAGATCCTCCATCAAGGACCTATTTTAGATTCTACCCACAGAAAATAGACACGATTTCCGTCCAGCTAACAGGCATTATACTGCATCTACAATATGATGAAGTGGTTTATTGTTCAGGAAATTGGTATCCTGAAATATATATTCCCGAAGAGTTTGAAGTGTCTGCCGAAGAAGCCATCAACTCACTTGAAGGAAGGACGGTTACACATTACACCTTTGCTGGCCAACCGTATCACATACTGATTGAAAAAGATAGTCTGGAGGGTATAGAAGCCGGTCTTGCCATCGTGCCCAAAGAATCCAATCATGAACTCCGATTGCATGTAACATGGCTTATCGAATTGCCCTTTCCAGTCGCTTATCGGTTCTACATTGACGTGATGACCGGTGAAATCATTCAAAGCAGTCCTACTATTGTTTCTTAGCTGGTAAACCAAACCGGCAATCCGAGCCAAGACTGGCCTGATTTCATTCTAAAGTAAGTTTATCCAAAACCTTAATACAGGGATGTTTAGACGAACAACCGTTAGTGAGTGCTTGAATTTGTGTACCTTACTAGGAATCAAATTCACTAAACTTAATTAACCATGAAAAGTAAGAACACCTTAAGGGCATTGCTATTCGCGATGCTAATGACCCCATGTTTGGCATTTGGCCAAATGATCACTGTGACAACTGCTCACTGGAACTTTGGAGATACCACACTCAATCCGGAATCCTGGATGGAAATTGAGAAAGAGTATCATGAAAAAGTGGTTATGAAGAACGAGTTCATCGCTGCTTCCAATGTACTCTACCACAGCTATACTTCGGACAACTCCGAGGTTATGTTTGTATATGCGTACAGAAATTGGTCTGACATAGAAAAAGCAGCTGAGCGCAATGGCGAGCTGGCCAAAGAAGCCTGGCCTGATGACGAAAAAAGAAAGGCATTCTTCAAACGTCAGTCACAGTATTATACCACCTCGCACTCCGACGAAATCTACTGGTCACTACCCAATGGCAAGGGTATGGAAGCATCTGACTCCTCGCTGACCTACTACGTCCGCAAAAAGAGAATCGCCCGAATGCCGGAGGGAGGCTCCGGAGACGAAATAAGGGCCTTGAGCAAAGAATTCGCCGAAAATACGATTCATAAAAACGAATATATTTTGGCGTATTATCCCTATCGTCACATGTGGGGCGCGGACAGCAGGGACTTTATAGAAGTCTTCGTATTCAAGTCTATGGCCGATATGGACGCGGGCCTTAAAAAGCAAGGAGAGCTAGTAGAAGCCTACTGGCCGGATAAGGATAAAAGAAAAGCCTTCTTTAAAAAATTCAACAGCTATATGGAGCCCGGCTGGCATGGTGATGAGCTGTATGTGCACGAACCAAAGCTAGCCAAACAGTGGGTAGACATGCCGGAAGAAGAAATGGAAGCTGACGATATGAAGTCGAAGAAAAAGAAGAAGAAATAAAAAGGTGCTGTCAAAAGGGAAAATGAGCGATCTGAGTCTATCATCCTGAGGCTCTCGCCGGTCTGCCGAAGGGGCAGGAAGGACAAGACGAAGAATTCGTTTCCCTTTTGACAGCTAACTGTTTAATCCACTACTTCGCCAGTTATCTTTAGTACGATCGGTCCCTCACTTGCACTGGCCGTTACGGTCACAGTCTTAGTGAAGGCACCCAGCTTGGCCGCATTGTAGGTGGCCGTCACCTCACCGAATGCTCCGGGTTCGATAGGCTCACGTGTGTAATTGGCGACCGTGCATCCGCATGAGCCTTTGGCTTCCAATATCGTAATGGGTTCACTGCCGGTGTTTTCAAAGGAAAATTGGGCAGTCACTGGTACGTCTTTCTCTATTCGGCCAAAATCATGGGCCATCTTGGCCCAGGACATCACGGCATTGCCTTCGATCATTCTAAAATTGAGGGAAATCACTGCTACAATGACTCCCGCAGCTAAAAGATACTTTTTCATCGTTTATTGGTTTAGTTTGAAAAATTTAGAATCCAAAACTGCGACATGCGGATTCGAAACCCTGTTAATGACTTCCTATCAATTGTTAATGAAATGTTAAAGCCCTCGGGGTTACCTAAATTGTCGGTGAAATTGAGGTCATTTGATTTTGGAAAACCATGAAGAATAGCACCTTTCGTCTGATCATCGTCCTGGCTGTGGTATCGATCATGGGCATTATCGTGATCCAGGTCTTCTGGATGGGTCGGGCATTTGATATACGAAACAAGCAATTCAACCACAACGTCAACATCGCCCTGCTCAACACGGCCAGCACCCTGTGCGAGCTCAACCAACACGCCCTCTCCCCTGATCCCATCGAGCAGCTTTCAGCCAATTACTTCGTAGTAAACGTCAACAACCGGATCGATCCGGATCTACTGGAAAACGTGCTTAGGCGTGAGTTTACCAGCCGGGAGATTGCTGAAGATTTTGAGTACGGCATCTTCGATTGTGCCAACGAAGAAATGGTCTATGGCAATCGCATCGACCTGACAAAAACCCTGGGTTCGCAGGAGGTATCTTCCTCCTTTCCGGAATTGAACAAAGACGCCTATTACTTCGGGGTGTACTTCCCAAATAAACCCTCCAACCTGGCCGGAGAGATGGGCATTTGGGTGTTTTCTACCGCAGTGCTGGTCGTCGTGGTGGCGTTTTTTGGTTATGCTTTGTTCGCCATTTTCCGCCAACGGAAGCTCTCGGAGATCCAAAAGGACTTTATCAACAACATGACCCATGAGTTTAAGACGCCCATTTCCACCATTGCACTATCTACAGATGTGATCGTAAAACCCGACATCATCCACCAACCCGATCGTCTCTCGCAGTATGCCGGCATCATCAAGAAGGAAACCACCCGACTCCAAAACCAGGTAGACAAAGTACTCCAGATCGCAACCCTTGAAAAAAGCAGCCTCCAGCTAAAAAAACAACCTGTGAACCTCAACGAGCTTGTGGAATTGGCCATACAAAGTGCCGACCTATCCCTGGCTGAAAAAGGAGGTAAAGTGGAGTTTCAAAAAGCGGAGCCTCTGCCTGAGCTGATGCTGGATCAGGTGCATATCACCAATGTGATCTACAACCTCATAGACAATGCCATCAAATACAACGACCGCCCTCCTCTGATTCAAGTTTCCACGCAAGTGCTCAAGGATACGGTGGTGATGAAGATTTCAGACAACGGTAAGGGGATCGGCAAAAAGGAAAAGGACTTGATCTTCAGGAAATTTTACCGCGTGTCTACGGGCAATGTCCATGATGTGAAAGGCTTTGGCCTGGGGCTGTACTACGTCAAAACCGTGATCGAGGCTCACCACGGTAAAATCCATGTGGACAGTTCGCCGGAGGGCACTACATTTACCCTGACCTTCAAAAATGGATAAGCGCATACTACTGGTAGAGGACGATGAAAGCCTGGGGTTCGTCACCCGCGACAACCTCGAGACCCGGGGTTATGAAGTTACGTTGTGCCATGACGGTCAGGAGGGTTTACAGGCCTTCCATGACCAAGCGTTTGACCTCTGCATCCTTGATGTGATGCTACCCAAAATGGACGGCTTCACCCTGGCACAGCAGATTCGGCAAAAGAACAAGCTGGTTCCCATCATTTTCCTCACTGCCAAGACCCTACAGGAAGACAAGATCGAAGGCTTCAAGATCGGTGGGGATGACTATGTGACCAAGCCCTTTTCCATTGATGAGTTGGTACTTCGGATCGAAGTTTTTCTCCGTAGAGGTGTGTTGTATGAAAAAACTGATGAGGTAAAGAAAATCGGCTCGTTTGAGTTTGATATCAACAGCTTTAGCCTGTCGGCCAATGGGGAAACCAAAAAGCTCACCCGCCGTGAAGCCGAAATCCTGCAATACCTCGCCGACCGTACCGGCAGCCTCGTGAAGCGGGAAGAAATACTAATTGCCCTCTGGGGAGAAAACGACTACTTCAAAGGCCGCAGCTTTGACGTATTCATCTCCAAGCTCCGCAAAGCCCTATCTTCAGATCCCAATGTGGACATAGAGAACTACCATGCAGTGGGGTTTAAGTTGGTGGTGAGGGGGTGATACTATTTTCGTACTTCTCTAAACAGAAATGATGGGAACTTTTGTAGACTTACAATCTTATAATCTCTAAATATGCATGAGTTTCAATTAATAGTTATAAGGCAAGGTCGTGCGGCACTAGCCGCTTTGTTCTTTGCTTCCTCAATTTTGATAGGTTTGTTTTTGGCCTTAACGCTTGAAACAACAGCACTAAAAATAGTTGTTCCAATATCCTCAATAGCTGCAATCAATGGACTAGCTCTTTACTTTGCGGTAAGCAAATTGACGATTAAATCGGATGGTAACATTTTGACATTTTATTGGTCTAAAAAATGGTTTTTCAACTACAACTATATCGACCAAATAAATCTCACAGAGATAGATACAATCGTAATCAACGTTTTACCTGGTGAACAGAAGGAACACCTACAATACATTGTTTCTAACAATAGGAAGATAAAAATACCAACAGCAAAATATTGGAGAAAAGATGCTGATGCGTTCATTCAATACCTTAAGGATAACTCGAACGCTGAAATCAAAGACAGCTGGGATATGCTCAAAGAACAGGGATTATTGGGTATAGCATATTATGGGATTTCCTTGATCTTGGTTGCCGGGATTTTAATCATGATTTATGTTTTTTTTGACAAGGGTATTAGCAACACTGAGCCACAGCATCTATTTGGATTTGTCGGTTCATACTTAACACTAATTCCATTCTGGTTTATTATTAGATCGAAGATGAAAAAAAGTGACAATTAAGTAGATGATTGTGAGCCCTAACCATGAACCGCCCCACAATCCGGGAGGCTAAATAATGATTTCCTTAAATTTCCTCTCCGAACGACTTTCTGTCCAATTATGTATCTTTGAGAGATGGCAACTAAGGAAGCTGAGAAATACGATCCTCAACAAAGTCAAGAAACTCTCTGATGACAAACTTCAGAACCTTGACTCTTATCTTAACGACTTGGAATCCGACTTCCAAACCGAGAAAGCCGCATTGTCATTTAGCGGTATTTTTCAAGATTTAGATTTAGACGATTTAACATCTAAACTTCACAAATCAAGAGAAGACAACAACGAGAGAATCCCACAATTTTGAATCCATCGCTTATTGATACTGATATCCTTTCATATTTCCTGAAAGGCAATGATCAAGTGACCAGGAACTTTGAACTATATCTAAAAGATCATTCTAGAATTACAATTTCGGAGATTACCTATTTCGAAATTTTATCAGGGTTGACGTTTAAACGAGCCTCCAAACAAATCAATGAATTTGAGGGCTTCATATCATTCGCGAAGAAGCTGGAATATTTACAATGATTCTTCATTTCTTTTCCATTGATGAAAAGAAACGAAGCAAAGAAAAATCTAGCCAGAATAATGCTTCCACACACAGGCCAGCTCCAGGCCCGCTATTCTGGCCTCCTCCCCGCTTTCGCTTGTGCCAAGCGATTGTGGTTCCTATGGCCTTGAATACATTTCGATTAAGAAATTCTGACTGAGCAAATTGAAATTGAATCTACTGTTTGAGTCCCGAAAAGAGCAGCGCTTCGGGGCGAGT
Source organism: Reichenbachiella sp. (assembly GCA_965222305.1). Taxonomy (GTDB): domain Bacteria; phylum Bacteroidota; class Bacteroidia; order Cytophagales; family Cyclobacteriaceae; genus Reichenbachiella. The sequence goes on along the minus strand of OZ244943.1, from coordinate 4,200,355 downwards.
TTAGATTCAATGGGTAATCGAGAAGAATTTCCGAAATGTATTCTAAGCCTTGACTTCTTTGGTTCTTTCTGTGTCAAGACAGAAAGAACTGCCTACAGTTGAATTGACATCTGTTATGAAAGTGTAAAAACTACACTAAAAGAATTTTCGCTATCTTTAGCTACAATCAAAACTGTATCCCATGTCCAGCACCCGTCTAATCCTGACAACTCTTGTCGTATTCCTATATTCCTGCCAAAGCAATGAAGACACCGAATACATCAACATCACAGCCGATCTTTCAAAAACCGTAGGGCCTTATACCCATTCCTGGGCGATGTTTGGGTACGACGAGCCCAACTACACCTACATGAAGGACGGCAAGAAGCTCCTTTCTGAAATTGCCGAAATGAGCCCGGTTCCCGTCTATGTCCGAGCCCACAATCTGCTCTCCACCGGAGACGGCTCACCCGCTCTTAAGTGGGGTTCGACCAATGCCTACACCGAAGATTCAAAAGGCAATCCCGTGTATGATTGGTCCATAGTGGACAGCATATTCGACACGTTTGTTGATAGAAAGATGCGACCATTGGTGGAAATCGGTTTTATGCCGCAGGCCTTGTCCAGCAAGCCTGATCCTTACCAGCACAAGTGGCGACCGGGTGCACCCTACGAAGAAATCTATACCGGATGGGCCTACCCTCCGAACGATTATGAAAAATGGGCAGAGCTGATCTATCAATGGGTCAACCACAGTGTAGAGCGCTATGGAGAAGAAGAGGTGGCCACCTGGTACTGGCAGCTTTGGAACGAACCCAACATCGGCTATTGGCAGGGATCAGCAGAAGAGTACATCAAACTCTATGATTATACAGCTGACGCAGTGAAACGTGCCTTACCCTCAGCCACGATGGGAGGCCCCCATACCACGGGGCCGTCTTGGGACAAGGCTGAAGCCTATCTCCGACAATTTTTGGATCACATCGTCAGCGGCACCAACCACGTGACTGGGGAAACCGGGGCACCGCTGGATTATATCGGCTTTCACGCCAAGGGCTGGCCGACGCTCCAGGGAGACTCCATTATTCTCATGAACATGGGCAACCAGCTACGAGATATTTCTAAGGGGTTTGAAATCGTCGCTTCTTATCCTTTGCTGAAAGACACCCCAATTATCATTGGAGAATCTGATCCTGAGGGTTGCGCGGCCTGTTCGATGCAGGACTATCCGGCCAACGCCTATCGAAACGGCACGATGTACAGCATCTATACGGCTGCCTCCTTTCCCAGGAAATACCAACTGGCAGATCACTTTGGGGTGAACCTCCGGGGGATTGTCACCTGGGCGTTCGAGTTTGAAGACCAGCCATGGTTCAACGGCTATCGAGACCTGGCCACCAATGGAGTGGATAAGCCGGTGCTCAATGTGTTCAGAATGTTTGGGATGATGGAAGGCGATCGGGTCGAAGTGGATGGCGATCTGGCCTATGATTTCAAAATGGTGCGTGACTCCAGTGTGCGTAGGGAAGCTCGGGATGTGAATGCCTTGGTTACCGCTTCGGACAAACAGACGGCCGCTTTGATCTGGAATTACCACGATCTAAATACTTTAGATTCTTCTGAGAAAGTGAAACTCTCGCTCACTAACCTCAAGAGCAATAGCTTCACCTTGTATCACTACCGAGTGGACACCGAAAACAGCAACTCCTATGAACTGTGGAAAAAAATGGGTTCCCCTCAAAATCCAACGGAAGCGCAAATCACAGAATTGGAAGAAGCCGGGCAGCTGGATCAATTGGGTTCAACTAATTCGATGCAGGTTTCCGGTAATGGATTTGAAATAAGTTTAGACCTGCCTGCTCAGGCGGTTTCACTTATTGTGCTGGAATACAATTAGGCACTAGTAGACATTCAAAATGTAGATCAGCAGCGCGACCCAAATCAACGTTAGCGCCAGTGGTATCACCCGGCTCATGAGCTTGCTTACCGAAAACCAAGGCAGATAACCATCATACATTTTCCTTCGCTCGCTGTACACTGCATCGTGCTTTCTGAGGAAGTCCTTTACGGTAACGAGCATGTTGTACTCCTTCATCTGGATCAGATACCAAAGGATTGAAATCACGCCGCCAAAAGCGCAGTAGGCCACCAGGATCATTTGCGTATGCCCACGGCCAATGCTGTTGACCGTGCCGGCCAGCAGGATCGACTGAAAGAGAAGGAAGAAATTGAGCCGGTTGTTGAAGTTCAGCTCCAGGATTTGTCGGTGGGTCCAGGCATGATTTAGATCGTCGGGAGTCATAGGGTAGCGTCTGTTTTTGAATAAAGATAAGTGCCATGGGCCTACATTACAATTGGACAATCAGCAACTTGTAGAAAAAACACTTACTCCAGTGCAATCACAGCTCACGGATGGAAAGCCTACCTTTGAAAGCAAGTCTCACGACATTATACACTGAATTTTCTCTATCAATAACATGACATAAGACCGATAATTCCTATCTTTAAAAGATTTTCAACTTATTTAGGTATGAAAAAACTAACCAACCTAGTGCCGCTTCTGTTGATCTTCCTCGTCTCCTGCCAGGAAGACAAGCTCAACTCATACAACGAACTTACTTTGGACACTGAGTCTATCCAAAACATGTCCTGGAGTGAGGCGGAGTTTGAATTTGGCAGGGCGCTGTTTTACGACCCCAGGCTTTCTTTCAACAATTCTGTTTCCTGTGCCACTTGTCATAAGCAAGAGCTGGCATTTTCTGATGACGTACCGTTCTCGATGGGGCTGAGGAATAAGCCCACGCTTCGAAACACCCTCCCCATCCAAAACCTTGCGTTTTCTTCCTTTCTGTTTTGGGATGGTAGGGAGAGGAGCCTCCAACGGATGGTGACACAGCCCATAGAAAACCACATAGAGATGGGAGAGAGGGATCTCGAAGATATGGTTGCAGAGCTAAACGACATCCCGCACTACCGGGCATTCGTTGACAGGCTTTATGGGTCGAATGGCAATGTGTTTTTCGGCACAGAAGTGCAAGCAGAGACTGTCCAAGTAGAACATGTTGCCGCCAGTCTCGCTGCATTTCTAATCGAGATTAATGCCGTCAATACGAAATTTGATCGACATCTTTTTGAGAATGAGAGTTTGTCGGCTAAAGAGCTCAGAGGGATGAATCTTTTTGTAGAAAAGTATGAGTGCAACGGGTGCCATGGTGTACAATCTCCCGATGGCTACATCTTTGCCGGTACCTTTTCTAACATCGGCCTGGAAAGTGAGTACGAAGATATTGGGCTCGAGGGAACCACCGGAGATCCTCTGGACAACGGTAAGTTTAAAATCCCTTCACTCAGAAACATCACATTAACCGCCCCATACATGCACGACGGTAGATTCGAGACGCTTGAAGAGGTCATCGATCACTACAGTGCAGAAACCCAAGACAATGAAAACCTGGATTTTCGGCTCAGAGATGCTAACGGAAAACCCATTGTATTCAACATTTCCCAAGATGAGAAAGAAGCGATCATTGCCTTCTTAGGCACATTGACTGACTATGAAATGATCACTGACCCAAGATTCTCAAATCCTTACCATTAATTTTTTATGAATAAATACGTTTCCCTACTCATGTTCATGATCGTACTGAACATTGGGTACTCTCAGTCTGAAAAAAAAGGTACCATCTCCTTTGACAAATCATCCTATCATTATTTTGGTCTACAGGGCAATGAACTCCTGCGAGAGCTGCTCAGTTTTGGAGGCTCCAGACCAGCCATCGACAATCCGTACTTGCTTATTTACAATGTAAACGTCGGGGAAAAACAATCCGGACTAAACGTCGGTTTTGGGATGAACACCCGAAAGCAGACTGCCTCAGATGACAATTTTGAATCCGAAACCAAGTTTAAAACCATCGATTGGAGGGTCGGATACGAGCGAAAGTTCCAAATTGGCAAGAGGTTTATCACGAGTTGGGGAGCTGATTTCTTACTCTCCTGGGAAAATGACATTACCACTACTAAAAACTTTGATCCTGACGGTGATCTCGATTTTGAATCCAAACTGGAGACACGAGGGTTGACCTGGGGCGTAGGGCCAAGATTTACCCTTGGCTATTTCATCAATGACAAGATCTTGCTCATGACAGAGGCCACCTACTACTTCAGAAGTGGCTGGACTGAAGACATCTCAGATTTTACCATACCAGGCTCTCCCAATCTGGATAACGAAGAGATCGTTGAACAAAATCATTCAGAGTTCACGTTTACCCCTCCGATCGTGATCTACCTGGTGGTGAGGATTTAATCGAACTACTCAAGGTTGGGTGCAGCTTTCGAAGCTTTCACAGGAGCCGACCTTGTTCTCTGGTTACTATTTTGGGTTACACCCAATACTTTGACCTTATTACTTGATTTCTGGGAAACGAACGTTATTTGCTCGCTGTTGGCTGGATTCTTCTTCGCTGCCTGTCCATTCTCTATTGATCTCAACAATCTTTTCTGATCAGATTTAGTATAGGCGAAATACTTTGCATTGTTCATTTTATTCACGTCTGGAGCATTTTGATAAAACTCGACTGAAACAAATGCTGGGTACATGTTCCCAATAAAATTGGTTGCAACAAATTTTGCCATCAACAAATCGTCCTTTTGATGATAATAAAACTCATAAAGAACCGGGTTTTCGAACTGATGCCAGTATTTCTTAGTAAACCATAGATAATAGTCAGCCCAGGAATCTATGGCGTAATACTCCCCATTGTATTCATAGAATTGTTTTCCTTCGTAGACCCTTGACAAGGAATCACTCAATTCGGCTTTTCCCTTCACAAGAGGCGTGGTGCTCATTTGGAAAGTCATCGGATTTGACCATTGATAGAAAGGTATCCTTGTAATGGATTGTGATTTTGCATCCAAAGTGGCGAATAAAACCACCGCAATAATTAGAAGATTTTTCATTGGTTTAGTTTTTGAAGGACAGTGCAACAATTATACCAAATCGCTATTATTTGTACTTGTCCATCATCCCAATGCCTTCCATGATCATAGGTTTGATTTTAGCCAGACGATTCTGAATGGTCTCCTCACGCTTGGCCTGTGAGATGTAGTTAGCGTATTCCTTTCTCTTGTACTCCGTCAGGGATTCGAAGTTTTCGTTGAGAATGGCATCCGCATCAAGCAGTTCCTGTAGTGGCCCGGGGATGACCAACTCTCTTTTTTGGGGCTTCACCATCTTTCCGGCCTTTTGATTCTCTATGGCTTCACTGACATATTCCAGAATCACCTTTTCATCCATTTGCTCAAAAGAAGTGTACCGAAGCTGCCTCATAGCCTGAGTGGTACCTTCCTGGGCATTGATCAGTAGCTTTTTCGAGTCCTTGAGAAACACGCCCTGATAAAACCAAATCCCAAAATGCTCCTTGAACGCACCGATACCCAGCACGTTTTTCCCGCCAATGGTATAAACAGGCATGCCCCACTTGACTGTTTCCTTCATTTCAGTTTGGTTCATCAACTTTCGCAGAAAAACCAACTCTTCCTGCCATTGGGGTTTGTTGAGGATAAACTCATCCACAGTTTTGAAACTATCCATGGTGATATTGATTGGTACTCAACAAAAATAATGAGAAACGGAATGAGGTATTACCGTCATCACTGTAGATGTCATGTAATTGAGGACAGCCTCTTTTGACAGCCTCTTACCCTAATTCTGCTGCAGTTTGAAAACATCAAAATCTGACTGCTGCTCTACGCGAGGGAAGAAGTTGTCATCCGTATTTACGTCAGCAGTTTCCCTGGCCGGATCGATCACAATATTTGTTACCTTCTTGGCTTTGGCGAAGACCTTGACCACCTTCTCCTCATTCTTCCTCCAAACTTCCGCCGGGATTTTTTCTCTTTCTTTGGATCCATCCTCATAGGTCCACTCGATGATGATCGGAGTAACGAGACCTCCCTTGTTAGAAAAACTCAACTCATAGAAGTTTTTGTCTGCGTGTGCCAGTTTGATGGCGTCATCGTCTACCCGATTTCTAAATTCCCTGTAATACTTATCGGCTGTATTCTTAAATTCAAATGGAAGCGGCTCATCAGGAAACTGTAGGTCATTCGCTGCCTGCTCAGATCCCTCTACCTTTTTATTTTTGCCTTTTACAGACTTATTTTCCACCATGTTTTCAGGTACGTTCATCTTAAACCAGCGCACCTTGTCCAACGACACATCCACGTGATCGGTAGTATAAAACCAACCCTTCCAAAACCAGTCCAAATCCACCGCAGAAGCGTCCTCCATGGTACGAAAGAAATCTGCCGGGGTAGGATGCTTGAATGCCCACCGCTCAGAATACTCTTTAAACGCATAGTCAAATAATTCAGGCCCCATGACAGTCTCACGAAGGATTGTCAGAGCTGCAGACGGTTTAGCATAAGCGTTGTTACCGAATTGGAGAATCTGCTCTGAGTTGGTCATAATGGGCCGGATCATGAGCTTGTCGCCTTTCATATAGGAGGTGATTTTTTCAGGATAGCCATAGCGCCCATTAAGGTCGGGATAATGCTCCTTTTCTGTCAGCGACTGTACGAATGAATTCAGCCCTTCGTCCATCCAACTCCACTGGCGCTCATCAGAGTTGATAATCATAGGAAAGTAATTGTGCCCTACTTCATGGATGATCACACCTATCATTCTGTCCTTAACCGTCTTGGAATACTTTCCATTTTTATTAGGTCGGCCAAAATTGAAACAAATCATCGGATACTCCATCCCCAGAGAGGCCGTATGCACGGAAATCGCCACAGGATAAGGGTAATCAATGGTGTGTTTTGAATAAGTCTTCAACGTGTTGACCACCGCTTTGGTGGACTCCCTTTCCCATAGGGGATTTCCCTCCTTGGGGTAAAAGGACATGGCCAGAGGCTTCTTTCCATTGATGTCCACAGCCTGGGCATCCCAGATAAACTTACGGGAAGTGGCAAAGGCAAAGTCCCTGACATTGTCTGCTTTGAACTCCCAGGTTTTTGTCTCCTTCGACTTTACCTTTTCGTTTTTCTTCGCCTCATCTTCAGTCACAATGAATACCGGCTTGTCAAATGTTGATTTGGCCTGTTCCAGTCTCTTGAGCTGCTCTTTGGTAAGGACTTTGTCCGCATTCTGCAGCTCGCCGGTAGCAGCGACCACATGGTCTGCCGGCACCGTCAGGCTCACCTCATAGTCTCCAAATTCGAGTGCAAACTCGCCCTTGCCATAAAACTGTTTGTTTTGCCAGCCTTCGACATTGTCATAAACAGCCATTCGCGGAAACCACTGAGCGACAGTATAAAGGTAGTTGCCGTCTTCGGGAAAATACTCATATCCTCCCCGGCCCCAGAGCTTCATTCTGTCCTGGAGATTGTAGTACCAATCAATCTCCAAAGTAAATGTCTGTCCTGTCTTCAATCCCTTGGGCAGATTGACGCGCATCATTGTTTCATTGATCTGATATTGGAGCGGCTTGCCACTCGCATCTGCTACTCTTCGTATTTTGAAACCTCCGTCAAAATCAAAGTCCTGAGTAAGGTACTGGAGTTCTTTGCCGTTGAAGCTTTCCTTCATGGGCGATTGTGACTTCATGTAATGCCCACCATCAACCTGAGTAGCCTTAGAGCCCTTGGCCCGCATATTCTGATCAAGCTGCACCCATAGATAGGTAAGTACATCCGGGGAGTTGTTGTAGTAAGTGATGGTCTCAGAACCTATGAGGGATTGGTTTTCATCGTTGAGTTCTGCTTTGATTTTATAGTCGGCCTGCTGCTGCCAGTAATCCTTACCCGGTGCACCGGAGGCTGTCCGATAGGTATTAGGCGTGGGCAGATCCGGCCCCAACTGCTCAAATTTCCCTTCCCACTGGCCCTGAGCCAAAGCAACTAGCGGCGCCATCGCTAAAACAAAAATTAATTTCCTCATATTCAAATATTTACCAAAACTTCGTTTCTATCATTAGGGTCACTGCCACCCCGGCTACCGCCGAAGAAATGACCAGCACCCAGTCCCTTCTCTTTACATTCAAAAACATCTGCACTACAAAAGCCAGTCCAAAAAAGATCAAAACAATCAACAGCTGTCCCAGCTCAAGGCCAAGATTGAAAGCAAACAACGGCGTAATTATTGATTCTTCTGAGCCCAGTAGGCTTCTCAAATAATTGGAGAATCCCATTCCATGGATCAACCCAAAAAAGAGCGCAAAGAAGTAATTCAACGGCATTTTTTGCTGTAAAAAATCCCTTTCGCAATAGCGGATATTTCCTACAGCCGTGATCAATATTGTCACAGGGATCAAAAACTCCACCACTGCGGCATTCACCGAAAACACATCCAACGCCACAAGTGCCAGGGTGAGTGAGTGTCCAATCGTGAACGCTGTGACCAGAATCAATACATTCTTCCAATCGCTCACCCGATAGATCGTACAGAGGGCCACAATAAACAAGATGTGATCATAGGCATTGATGTCCATGATGTGCGCTCGCCCCAACCCAAAGTACAATTCAAACGTTGACATTCGCTGATTTTATCACTATTAGAAATTCGCCTACTTTTGTCGAACCTCTCGCGGCAAACATAATTCAAGACATAGACTCAAATGACGTTGTATTTTTTTATCGCCTTTTTTCATTGGATGAGCGGTCATTCAATGCACGACATCCATATTTCGGTATGCGAAATAGAGTTTGATGAGGAGAGCCGGGCGCTTGAGATAAGCCAGCGAATCTTCCTCGATGACCTGGAGGAAATCCTGGTATTGAACACCGGCGACAACAGCATTGACGTGCTTGAGCCCAACGACAAACCCCGTCTTGATTCATTAATAGGAGCCTACCTGATGACCCATGTCGAAATTTCCGTCAACGGGAAGGCCCAGACGCTGAATTACCTCGGGTCGCAGGCAAAAGGAGATGTAATGCTCGTTTTCATTGAGGTGCCTAAGGTCAAAAAAATGGAATCGATCCGTGTCAAAAATTCGGTGCTGATGGACTTGTTTCCCGATCAGATCAACCTGGTACATATAAAGAAGGATGGTGAAACTCGGTCGCTAAAGATGGAAATAGAGGCTCCGGTTGGAGAACTGACCTACCAATAGAACCACTCGTCCCAGGTCTTGCCATTGTGGCGGAGCAGGCAGATTTCTGAGACTTCAAAGCGAGCCTGATATTCTCTGTCTTGAAATTCTTTTTTGACTTCAGGAAAAACAGACTTTTTCAAATCGCGAAAACCGATGGTCATATGGGGATGATAGGGCTTGTTCTTATAATCTGCATTGAAGATGTTGAGTTGTCTTTTTACATAACCGACCATTTCCTTCTGGAATTTAGTGAGCACTTCACTTTTCACCACATCTACATACACCACCCTTGGCTCAAAGAAATCAAAATTTTTGATTTCCACTTCCAACGGGAAGTTCTGAAAACGAAATCCGCTCATGATCTCCCGTAACTGATCCTCACGATCCTTTCTCCACTGAAAGGGCATATGCAGGGTGATGTGCGGTGGTGATCTCAGAGCAGCTTTTGATCCAAACTTTTCTTCCACCTCTTTTTTGAAAGCCATCACCGCGGACTTGATGGGTTCTGGAGGGATAATTGCCAGGAAAAAGAGGTTTTTGTCAGCCATTTCATTTGTTCATTAGTTACACTACGTTTTGCTAGACGGATACCAAGCAATCAGAATGCTATTTTTTTGCTAATTTGAAAATAATGAGATCAATCTACCAAATATGGCTTCTATTGTTCTGTCTTATCGGGAAGACCGATTTACTCAGAGGTCAACAGATTTACACCGTTCGATTTCAAAAAGACATTGTATTCAATGGAGACTTAAAATATCATTTGCATCAAGGGTTTCTACCAAAGACAATAAAAAACAGGCAAAGGGTACTTGATATACGATATTATCCATCAGAACCAAAAATCATTAACAATACAGAAAACAGCCACTATGAGTTTCGATTTGATGATGAAAAAGCAAATCTTACTCATAAGATTGTTATTGAATTTGATATTGAACTTTTCAACTATGATTTGGCTGAGGCTCGATTTATAAAACAGGGAATAGAAGATACCCTCGCCATAAGCAAGTACCTGAAATCAGAATCCTTTGAGAAGAAAAACCACAAATTGATTCAACAAGCAGCTGAAAAGATTGATTGTCAGACCGACATTGATTGTACCAACAGCATATTTAGCTTCGTGACAGACCATTTGACCTATGACAACAAAATTTTAGAAAATATAGGAGCGGTGAGAGCTCTTAAATTAGGCAAAGGAGATTGCACAGAATATTCAGATCTAATGGTTTCTCTCTGTCGAGCCAAGGGAATTCCAGCCAGGGTAGTCGGGGGTATGTATCTGAGGACAGGTTCTAACATATACCATAATTGGGTAGAGGTCTACCTGAGTGAGATTGGCTGGGTCCCATTTGATCCTACATTCGGAGACGATGGTAACCATGACAAAAATTTTGAAAACCTCAAAAATCGCTATGTGTACATTTATACGGGTCGTACTGATGCAAAATTGGGTAGTTCTTTTGAACGCTACGCTTATCAATCTTTGACGTCAAATACTAAATTCAACACCAATACAAGCTTTACATTGAACATTGACTACCAAACTATCTTTAATGAAGCAGTAAAATATTACAACAATCACTGCTATGACTCAGCACTTGTTATATTAAATGATCTCATAGAAATGGATGTCAAAAACACCAATTATCTAACATTTAAAGCAATGCTACTGGCTCGACAGGGAAATTTCAAAGTGTCTCAAAAGGTCTTTCAAATAGCCCTGGCTATCGCCGAACACGCTCAACAAAAACGTGACTTATACTATGGCTATAGTAATTTTCACGCTTTGAGTGGAAATCTCAATTACAGCCTCTCATTTCTTAGAGCTTCGATGGAATTAGGATTTAGATCGTACGATCAAATGATCTCAGATGAAGATCTCCATTCCATTCAGGATACACCTGAGTTTCTTCAACTACTAAGAGATTATGGTTACGATCCTTAGCTTAAAAGGCCACTTCTAATCCTTCTGAGCAATTTTTGCAAATGTCGATGGACGAACGGGAATTGAGAATGGCCTTGCGGAAATTGAGGTATTTTTCACCGTTCCAAATTTGTTCCATCGACTGGGTGTTGAGGTCCCCCATCGGATGGGAGGCGTCTTTATCAAAACAGCAGGGCACTATCTTTCCGTCCCAGGTCACCACGCAGCTGTGCCACATCTTCCAGCATTGGTCTTTGAGGGGGTTTTTGAGTTTGAAGGTTCCATCGGCTTCCGGTTTGTAGCGCGAGTATTGTTGGTCTTCCGGGATCAATGGAGAGCCGTTTTCAAAATCATAAATCTGAGCGGTTTTGAATTGGATTTCGTCTACTCCGATTTCTTTGGCAAGTTTTTTTGCCTCTTCGATCTGGTGCTCATTCGGATGCACTACCAAAAACTGGAATATCAAATGAGGTGTTTTGGGTTTGAGTTTTTTCTTCCATCCGACCATGTTTTTAGTGCCTTCCAGGACTTTTTCCAGCTGACCTCCCACCCGGTACTGCTCATAGGTATCCTGAGTCGCGCCATCAATCGAGATGATCAAGCGATCCAGACCGGACTTCACGGTAGCCTCTGCTTTTTCTTCATCCAGATAATGGGCGTTGGTGCTGGTGGTAGTATAGATTTTCCGTTTTGATGCAAAATCCACCATGTCCAAAAAACCGGGATGCAGATAAGGTTCGCCCTGGAAGTAAAAGGTGAGATACCAAAGGTGGCTTTTCATCTCCTCGATCTTTTCCTTAAAGAAATCCTGATCGAGCATGCCCGTCGGTCGGGTAAAGTTCCTCAGCCCGCTGGGGCACTCGGGGCAGCGTAGGTTGCAGGAAGTCGTTGGCTCAAACGCCAGGCTGATGGGCAGGGACGGATTCACAAACTTTCCCGTTCTCAATGTCCATTGATAGCTCCACCAGGTTTTCCATGCCAGTTGGGCTTTGTGGCGAGTGAGTTTGGAGAGAAGGTTTTTGTGGTCGTTACTAATCAATTGCCCTTATTTAATATTCGTATCGAATGGATCGATTTCCAAAACTCCTTTTCATATTCTTCAGGAGCGTCCACTGCTTTGTCATAATAAAACTGAATGCCCTTAGCATTATCGCTGATTGCATGTATAATGTAAACCTCCATATCCTCTCCATTTAGCACATATGACCCTTTGAGGAAGAGTGCATTGTAAAACTCCAATGGATAGCCCGAGTCATGTGGATTTAGCACTTCGCTTATTTTGAGATTTTCACCCCAAAAACTTTCAGATAGGGCATTTCTAATATGCCAGGAATACTCCTCCACATTTCCATTAAATCCTGTTGCATCGTTTATGATGAGATTAATCGCTAAGGTAAACCTGTATTCGGTGGTATCAAGTGTAGAGGCAAGTCTAAAAAAGACAAATTCTAATCCTGCATCATTTCGTTGCTTTTCGAGTCGCCAGTAATCGTTAGGCAATTCAAAATACAGGTTGGCTGACGGGATTTCATATTGTGTCTGATAGTAATCCGATGAGATTTCAATTCCCTTTTCGTCATAAAAATTCCAGAGGCCTTCCCGGTTTCCGTTTAGATAACTTCCAGTACTTCTAACCTGACCATTTTCAAAGTACGAAACCACTGGCCCATGGTACTGACCGTCCTTAAAATTCAGTTTCACTTCTAGTTGTCCATTGGGATAATAGGTAATGTATTCACCTTCTGCCTGACCCAAACTGTAGTTTTCTATGGATTGGACTTTGCCATTGTCATAGTATCTCACATGCTTCCCAATCGGCTTTCCTCCTTCATAACTGCCCTCATAAGTTAATTGTCCCGATTCATTGTAAGCTATCACTCTGCCTTCCTTGACGTCATCTGTCAGTTTGGAATACTCAGCCTCAAAGGCGAGTTGTCCGTTACTCGAGTAGTATTGTTGAATTCTGGCTCCAATGGATGTCCTTGTAAGCACTTCATATTTTCTAGCCTGCGTCGGCCTACAATATCTCCCATTGTGGTCATAGTAAGTGGTGTCCTGGGCTTGCACATGGAAAGAAACCAAGAGGGATACTATCTGAAAGCAATACTTCAATTTATGTCAGAAACTTAAAGGTACATTTTAACCCATCCTCACTTTGATTCAAAATCTACCCAAACTAATTTTCCCCCTCAATTACCCATAGACCTTCATGCGACTATTTCTGATCCTTTTTGCGTCGTTGCTCTTTGCCTTTCAGGCATCCGCGCAGTACCCCCACCTCACCGATGATGCAGAGATAGCCCTCATCACCATGAGTCCTGGGCAGTCGGAGTTGTACACCGCCTTTGGGCATAGCGCCATCCGGGTAGTGGACTCTACGCTCAGGATCAATGCCGTCTTCAACTACGGCATATTCAGCTTCAACCAACCCAACTTCTACCTCAACTTCACCAAAGGAAAACTGTACTACGAACTTGGCGTACGCTCCTATCGCCGCACGCTCAATTGGTACATTGGTGACAACCGAACCATTACCGAACAGTACCTGGATCTGTCCCTGGAAGACAAGCAAAACCTATTTAACCTACTGATGATCAATTCTGAACCCGAAAACAAAAACTACTACTACAACTACTGCTATGACAACTGCGCCACCCGCATCCGCGATGTGCTGAACGATGTGCTGGGTGACCGGGTACAGTATGACTTTAGCTATGCCGATGACTCTTTGAGCTATCGTGGGCTCATGGATCAGTATTTGGGGCAGCAGCCCTGGGGTGATCTGGGTATTGACTTCTGCCTGGGCTCGGAGATCGACAGGGTAGCGGATGGCCCTGCATATACCTACATGCCGGAGTATTTGCTGGAGTCATTCGCCACAGCAGTAGTCAATGAAAACGACTCCTCACGATCACTCATCAAAGAAACCCGGATCGTCAATACAGCAGCCCCCATGCCCAATGCAGCCAGTTTCATCCAACCGATCCATGTATTTGTTTTGGTGTTTTTCATCGTTGGCATCCTGATCCACAGAGGACTAAAATATGGAGTGAGCTACCGATGGATTGACATCATCTTATTCGGTAGCACCGGACTCTTGAGTTTTTTCCTGTTGTTTCTTTGGTTTGGGACGGATCACCTATCTCAATACAACTACAATATGATATGGTGCTCACCGCTTAGCCTCATTGCATTGATTTTGCTTTTGACCAAAAGGTACCTAAAGCACCTGGTTTATTTCTTCTATGCCTTTGGCGCTGTCTTGATTTTTCAAATCCTCTTTAGAGAAATGATGACGCAGGTGCTTCACTTTGCCTTTATTCCCCTTGTGTTGGCGATGGCTTTGAGGTCGTTTTATTTGGGGTATGAGATCAGAAAAAACTTGAAACCTACGGCTGAATAAACGTCCAAACCCCCATAGCGATGAAGATAATGCCCGGTACTGTGTAAATCACGAATTTATTGCCTCTAAGTGAGTCAAACCGGCTGCCAAGTTGGATCACGGTGAGTAACAGTAGAAAAGTACCAGCCGAAACCCCCGACACATACACGAGAAAATTGGAATCGTTGAGCCTAATCCATCTCATCTCATTGAGGTAGAGCGTCACCCAGAGCCAAAAGGGGATGGCCAGTGGGTTGGCCAGGGCGATGAGCGTACCTTTGAGGAAAGCCCCCCGCTTCTCACCCTTTGGTTTGAATTCCTTATGCTGTGGTTTTTTGGTGAGGTTCAATATCCCCAGCAGGATCAACACACTCCCTGAAATCACTTTAAACCAAAAGCCCACATGGTCATTTTCTGAAAGGTAGATCTGAAACCGTACAGCGATCCCGGCATAGACAAACTCCACAAGACAAGCTGCCAAGGCAAAGGATAAAGCAGCCATCTTGCGACCACTCAAGGCGTATTGCATCACGGTCATATTTATGCTACCGGGCGGTATCGAGCCGGAGTAGCTCACCACTACAGCGATCAAAAAAATGGAAATCCAGGTCACCAGCTTACTTTTTGTTGGTTGTACTTGCGTATTTTTCTGATCTCTCGTAGCCCTTGCCTAAGGGACATAAAGGGAATACCGTTTTTACGGTTGATCGACCCAATCTCTGCCAGCACCCGCAGGTGGTGCATGATATCGCGGTAGGCCTGCATCAGTGGATAGCCGGGCTGATAGATATGTCCAGGTTCGGCACCGGCTCCGTTGAGCTCGAGGATTTTGATGTTTTTGCCTTGGTAGAGGTCTTCAACAGAAGTGCACCGCAGGTCGTATCGCCCAAAGTAAAAGCCTTCTATCTTCTGACTGATTTCATCAAAAACCCGAATCAATTTTTCAGAGATCAGATGATTGCCATTGAGGAAAGTGGTACCTCTGCAGTGATTGCCAATAGACACCAGCTCTATACGTTCTCCATGCCTCGGAACCTGTTCAAGAATCTCCGGATTTCTTTTTTCTACCTCTTCCAGTTGCATTCGGGCACGGGGACTTTCGTGGATAAGCTCACCTACAGTTTTTCTGCCATTACCCGTCACACTCAGCAGATCCTTTTGTACGATGGAGCTGATCGTTCCCCTGGGCGTATCAGGATATCGATAGTAAAAAACCCCCAACTCAATCGGATAGTCCACATACTCCTGGATCAGAAAATCGACATTGATCTTACTGAGATAATTCTCCAAATCAGTTTCATTGTTGATTTTTTCTACCATCCAGCCTCTCTCGCCAATATCGGGCTTTAGGATTATTGGGAAGGTTAGCGCGTTGTCCTCCATCAATTTCCTGAATTGGCTAAGAGAGATATCAGGCGACAACTTTAGAGTCAGCGGATAATTTTCTTTAGGCAACAAATCAAAGATCTCTTTTTTCGACTCGCCCAACATCCCCCCAAAATGTATCCCCGGGTTGGCTGCAGTGAAGAAGAAGAACGAGCGGCACTTAATCGCCAACCAGGTGAAATAGAAATATACTGGAATGTAAAGCAGGCCAAACGGCCAGTACTCCCATCGGGTGAGCCGATGCCAAAAAACGGTCTTTTTTACCTTGCCGGAAAAACGAGTGGTTTCCTCCGCCAAGTCAAGGGGCTTTTTTAAGGATTCGCTAGTCCGGGCGGTCGTTTCCAATGAGACAGTTAATGGTTAATCAATTGGGATTTCTTATATCGTATGGTCGAGCTGGCCACACCAAAAGAATCCTCCAGTTTTAGCTTTGGCTTGACTTCTCTCAGGCCGATCCTGATTAAGGCCATGTGATGCACTGCATGTTCTAGGTTGTATACAAGCTCTCGCAATACGTTGGACTGGGCGCATATGGGTTCGCTCCCTTCCCCATAGGACTGAATCAGATCGATTTCCTGCTTTTCTTCCATGCTGTCAAAAGAACCTATCAGCTCTTCTATCAATGCTTTTGCCTGAAGGGTATTGCTTTCAAGAAAGATGTCTCGTTCTCTCAAATCATAATTAACTGAACCGGTCTTTGATCCATCTATGAGGCATTTGAAAAACTCGAGGGTATGTCGCACATGCTGGCCTACAGAGGCGCCATTGAGCTGGGGAGATACCTGGCTGTATTCATCGTTGGACAACTGCGCCAACAGCCATGAAAGCTGATTGAAAATTTCGTCTACGGCTGGTTTAATCGACATGTAGCTGCGAAAATTTTGAGTGTTCAATATAGCGAATAGTTTGGTTTTTGGTACAATTCAAAAACTAACTGATTCGAAAATAAAAAAGTTCACTCAGGGATCAACTCCTTTACTGCTTTCCACACCAACTCCGGTTCAAATCCTTTGTAGATCAGGTTCCTGGAAATTTTGTCTCTCTTTTTAAAAATGTTGGTTTCGGGTGATTGATCGGACGCTTTGGCGATCAGCGCTTCAAGGGCGTTTTGATACTCGTCCTCTTCAATTTCTGCCAGACCTTTTTTGATGCAGTAGTCTGAAATGTTGTGCTCCTTTAGCGCAAGCCTGATTCGGTTTCTACCCCACTTTTTGATACGGAATTTCCCTCCGGCCAGGGCTTTGGCAAACCGTTCCTCGTTAATAAACCCATCGATAATGAGATTGGTCAACACTTCCTCCACCTCGTCTCGGTATAGGCCGTACTCGTAGAGTTTGTTACGAACCTCCTTTTGTGAGCGCTCCTGGTATGCACAGTAGTTAGCGGCCTTGAGCTTGGCCTCTTTGGGTGTCAGGCGGGGCTTTTTCTTTTTTTCGTGCATGGTCTAAAAAGTAATTAATTCGTCATCGCGAGGAACGAAGCAATCTTGGGTTCAATTAGTGCTCTTGACACGAGATTGCTTCACTACTTTCGCAATGACGGACGACTTTTTAGACAGCAGATACATCACTTTATATACCCCTTCCTCTTGAGCACGGTCTCCAAAAACTTGATCTCATTTTGTGAGTTGAAGATCTTGAAAGGAAGATGGATCAACTGGGCCTTGCTTACAGCCAAGACAAAGGCATTTTTTCCAATCTTAGCCCTTTTGATGTTTTCCCACTTTAGGGGCATGCCTCTCTTAGAGTCCAGTTTGATCAATACCTGCTGGCTCGTGATCTCATAGGCCAGCTTCTCAAACATAAACTTGCCCTGCTCCAGTTGGGATATGCCGGCAAACTGGATCAACCAAAACAAAATGTAAAGAACCAAAGCAATCGATGCCCCGATCACCCACCACCAGCTGGGCAAAACGAAGTACCCGGCACAGATCGCCATATAGATTAGGGCCACCCACCATTGGGATTTCATCAGATTGGCAAACGCAATCTTGATATAGGTACCGGTGGTCATTTGATATTTTCTCGTTTTTACTATCATTCTTCTTCTACTTTACTGCAGTCAAACTTAAATCCATGCTCTGGTAGGAGTGGGTGAGTGCTCCTACAGATATATAGTCCACGCCCGTCTCGGCTATGTCCTTGATATTTTTTTCTGTTACCCCACCGGACGCCTCCGTCTTGCATTGACCATTGATCAGTTGCACGGCCTCCACCATCGCAGAGGGCAGCATGTTGTCCAACATGATCACGTCTGCTCCTCCGGCTTCCAGGGCTTCTTTTACTTCCGCAAGATTACGGGTTTCTACTTCTATTTTCAGGTCTTTGCCCGTGGTTTTCAGATATTTTTTGGTTGAGGCTATAGCACTTTTGATCCCTCCGGCATAGTCGATGTGGTTGTCTTTGAGCAGGATCATATCGAACAGGCCGAACCTATGGTTTTCTCCTCCTCCGATCTTGATCGCCCATTTCTCGCATATGCGGAAGTTAGGAGTGGTCTTTCGAGTATCAAGCAACTTAGCATTCGTATGCCGGATCAGATGGCTCATTTTACTCGCCCCTGTAGCGATTCCACTCATGCGTTGCATACAGTTGAGCACCAGCCGCTCGGCAGACAATATCGAACGTGCCTTACCCTTGATGGTCATGACCTTTTCTCCCTCATCCACGGCATCACCATCTTTTTTTAGCGGCTCTACGGCCAATGTGCTATCCAGCCTGGCGAAGATCCAGGTCGCCAGTTCCACTCCAGCCAAAACACCCTCGCTCTTAGCAGTGATGACCGCTTCCTGCTCCAGGTCCTCAGGGATAGACGAAAGGGTGGTATGGTCACCGTCCCCAATGTCCTCCTTGAGCGCCGAGTCTATAAACTTATTGATCGCCTGTTTGGTGAGATAATCGAATTTCATGCAATTACACAGTTGGGCTCAAATGCTGCTGAAAACCCCGCGATCGATCGCCGCAGGCTTTTCGTGGCGCAAAAATAAAACACCGGGCGACTAATAGGCTAAAAACCAGGAATTAAACTTCTGTTGAAATTTTAACAGCTTTTAAAGTTTTTAATTTTATTCAAGAGTTTTTTCGCGTCCACGCATAATTCCGATACCTATGTGAAAAAGTTATGAAAGCACAACAACTAGCCCAGACCCTGGAATCGACCCTTGAAAAAGCCTACAAGGAATTTGAAACCACCCAACTTGATTGGGAGACCAAACGGGCCCCAAAAAAATGGAGTAAGAAGGAAATCCTCGGTCACCTCAATGACTCAGCCCTCAACAATATCCAGAGATTCGTGAGAATCCTACAAGGGGATCGAATGAATATCTATTATGACCAGGACTTTTGGGTACAGGCAGCCGGATATCAAGAACAGGGTATTGCTGAAATCAAGAAGCTTTGGAAGCGAAATAATCTGCACATCGTCAATCTTTGGAAAAACATCAGTGACGACCAACTGCCACTCACCATTCCCGTAAAGGAAGAAGAGCCCACTTTGGAGTTCCTTATGAAAGACTATATTGACCATTTGAATCATCACTTAAACCAAATCCGGAATTGAGAGACATAGAAAACCGGCAGGATATCGATCACCTGATCAAGGAGTTTTATCGCAAGCTGATGGTCGATGATCAAATAGGGTATTTCTTTACCGACGTGGTGGAACTCGACCTGGAGACCCACATTCCTAAGATTGCCGATTTTTGGGAAACGACCCTGTTTCATACTGCAGGGTACAAGGGTAATCCAATGCAAGTCCATGTACAATTGCATGACAAATCGCCGCTATACAAAGAGCACTTTGACCGATGGGTGCAAGTCTTTTGCGATACGGTGGATGAGCTGCACCAGGGCATGACCGCTGAGCAGGCCAAGCAACGGGCCCTTTCGATCGCCACCATGATGCAGATTAAGATTGCGAATCGTTAATCGCCGTTCGTTTACATTACTCCACTCTAAGCTTACTTACCAGCCGATCCTGATCAGTCTCAAGAATTACCGTGTACAAACCTGCATTTAAAGTGCTCACATCAAATTCCTCCTGAAAGGAATCAAAAACCTTGCTCACCTTTCCGTCGAGGGAATAAAGGGTCAACTTTAGGAAAGCACCTTGGAGGCCTGATATCACAAAGCTTTCGTCCGTTGGATTAGGAAACAGACTCATGCCAGTATCAGCCAATTCTGAAATAGACAATGGAGCCTCCTCTATCGTGAGGTTAAACATGATATTGGCGGAAGCCCCGATGGCATCTGTAGCAGTCACAGTGATGACCGTCAATCCGATTGCCACCTCGACAAGTGTAAGTACCGTACCGGTCACGGACACAGTCGCAATGCCCTGATCAGCACTCTCCGCAGAGAACGAGATAAAATCCCCCTCGGCATCCTGAAATACATTGTTGAGATTGATGTCTTCAGACTCAAAACCTTCTATTAGCGTCACATTAGGCAGTGCAGTGCGAATCTCCGGAGCTGTATTACCCCTGATCACCTCTATGGTAAAACTCTGGCCATGCTCCAGTGCACCGTCCGTCACCGAAATGGTCACATCATGCACCCGGACATGTGCGGCTGTAGGTGTCCAACGAAACGCACCTGATGTCGAATCCAATTCCATTCCTTTGTTTCGTGAAATCGCATCAATGAAATAGGTTAGCTGCTGCACAGGGACATCCGCATCCGTCGCAATCGCTGTGAAGGAAAGTTCTGTATCCTGAAGCACACTCTGATCATCGATCGATCGAAGGATAGGTGCTTCATTTACTTCTTCCACAAAGATCTCGAACGTCTGCCGATCCTCCTCCAATCCATCGGATACAGTGACCGTAACATTGTGCACGCCGGTCTGTTCTTGTGTCGGTGTCCAACTAAAAGCACCACTGCTTTCATTCAAAACCATCCCCTTAGCCAGGGAAATCGCATCCAATGAAAAGGTCAGGGCCTGTGCCGGTAGATCGGTATCAGTAGCAGAAAATCCAATGCTCATCGCAAACCCTTCGGTAGCTGTGGCGTCAGCGATCAGGCTAAGTACGGGGGGAGAATTAGGAACATTAACCAGGACAGTAAATTCATCGGTTGTAATTCCTCCATTGCCATCATTAGCACTGACGGAAATGGTGGACGATCCTGAACCTACTTCAGAAAGCGTAAGAGTAACTCCCGAAAGACTAAGGGTAACCACGGACTCGTCGGACGACGAAATATTGAAATTCAACACATGGCCATCAGCATCAGAAAAAACATTCATCAGGTTGACCGTACTGGAAGTAAAGCCATTGAGAAAATCAAGATCGGGAAGTGGGTTTTCTACAACCGGAGCCCTGTTTTCAAAAACGTCAGTAAGCACTATTGTGACCAGGGCTTCATCGCTGAATTCCGCATCACCGATTTGAACCGTCAGGTCTACAGAGGTCAAAGTCTCAAAATCCAGTGCCGTGCTATCGAGAATAGATATTTCGCCCGTGCCGGATCCGATCGCGAAAATGCCCAGGTCATTGCCCAAAGTAATCGAAAAGGTCAATGCATCATCCTCTGGGTCTGAGGCAGACACGCTTCCCACCACAGTTCCATTCAGGGAATTTTCCTGAATTTCAAAATTTTGAGGTTCAATCATCGGAGCCTCATTGACGTCATTGATATTAACAAATAGCGTATCCTGACGCACGCCACCGTTCGTATCTTCAACCTCTACCAACACCGTATCCTGTGAAATAGCTTCGTGATCCAAATAGGTGCTATCCAAGACGGTTACTTCTCCTGTACCACCATCAATCGAATAAACAGCACTCGGCTCGACGAAAGAAAAAGTGAGATCATTTCCGTCAAGGTCTGTGGCCGCAATAGAACCAACAGAAGCTCCATTCAATGGGTTTTCATCAATGGACAATTCGAGATTCGTGAAATCGGGAAGATTGTTGTCGAGGACGGTTATTTGATCAGTTTGGATGATGCTCGACCTTCCATCCGCATCAATAACCCGAATGCTTAGCAGATGATCACCGGGAGCCAGACCATCCACATCAATAATAAAATCCTGATCGATCTGGTCGGCGGTCAAATCGGTAGCGGCAATCAAGCCGTTTCCTACACCCGGATCCACACCAAAGAAATATTCTACTTTCTCGATAGAGGTAGAGAGAGGGGGTGCAGGGTGAACCTCAAAGACGTAAAACTTTCTCTGATGAGCCAGAGACCACTTCCCATCAGCGTCGAGGACTCGCACTCCAAGCTGATGAAACCCAGTTTCCAAACCACCAATCGGAATGCTAAGTGTTTCCTCTACCTGCCCTCCACTAGAGGTAAAGCTTATTTGATCGCCATTGCCCGGTCCGGGATCAGAATCAAAGAAATACTCAATTTCCAAAATGTCAGCGGAAGCCACCGGACTCGGAGGAACACTAAAAATGTAGAACCGCGAGAACTGAGTGTGCGACCATTGATTATCAGCGTCCTGAACCCTGACATATAAATAGTGAAAGCCCGGATCAAGACCGGTAACATCTACATCAAAATCATGATCGATACCCCCTGCATCCGAGTAGTCCACGGACGTACCATTTCCTGCTCCCGGATCAGTGTCAAAATAATATTCTAATCGAGCCAGATTGGCTGATGGAGTCGGGCTTGATACTGTCGGGTACACATAGAAACGTCTCCCTTGACTGATACTTACTGTATTGTCACCATAAAATACCCGGACATATAACCAGTGAAATCCCGGGTCTAACCCTGTTACGTCTACCGCAATATCTTCATCGACCAAATCGCCACCAGTAAAACCAGAAACAGCAGTACCATTAAGTACTCCGGGATCTGTGTCGAAGAAATACTCCGCATGGGTGATCGTTTGCCCTTTGGACAAAAAACAAAAACACCCCAGCCCAAATAATATAAGACTAAACCTTTTCATATCAATAATGAACTAAGCCTTAGTCTTTTTTCGTCGCCTGAATGTTCACGTTTAATGTGCCGTTTTCAGCCACGGATGGATTCTCAATATTCATCCCTGTAATCAATGGAGTTGTTGGCTGAGGCGACAAGGCATATCCTGACCCTGCCAAACCACCCGAAGGAAATGCATAGGTTCCTCCAAAAATCCCTATCTCACCTCCATCATCGGCAGCCGTCAACGCAGGAGAGCCTCCCTGAATAGTATAGTCGTTATTATGGCTAAAGTTTACACTTTGAATATCCGTGAACATCGGATCCACATTTTCCTGATTGGATCCACCATAGTTTGGGCCAGTACCGCTTACTTCAAAAGTCGTGGTGGAGCCATCTATGTAGCACAGGTTATTGCTAAACGTGACATCAAGCCCCCCTGCGGCACTTACCCCATAGATGATGGAGTTTCGCACCAAGATGTGTTGAATATCAGAATACTGAAAAGAGCCATTTAGGAACATACAATGGTCAATCTCCAGCTGAGAAGTACTATTGGTATTATAGACGCCATTTAGGATAATCGAGTTCTGAACCACCACAGATTCATCCACATCGGGATACATGTATAGGTAACCATTTAAAATAATGTTGCGAAGCGTCCCGCTCACATTTCCATTATCAAAAACTACATTGTTGATCTGGCACCTCTCAATTAGAATATCAAAGCCATAATATAAATACATGGTGGTGTTGAAATAAAAGCCGGATAGATATGAGTTGGAAGGGTCATCCGGGTGAGTGTCATCATTGAAAACTACCTGGCCAACTATGGTGGAGTAATCAAAATCACTATCAATGCGGTAACCATTGCCTATCAATACGAGCTCTTTGTTAATTGTAATGGTTCCATACGTGGTAGGGGAACCGGCCACCAAAATTGTATCCGTTGAGTTGGCATTGTCTATAGCTGTCTGAAGGTTTGTATACATGGCTGCCGAGTTCACTTTGTTGTCTACAGTGATGGTCGTAGCAAAGGCCTGAGATACAAAAATCAAGGCAAACAATATAATGGAGAGTTTTATAGGGAAATACATGGTCGTTTCTATTTTGATGGGCCTACTCGGATTTTTGCGTGCGTTTTCGGCATGGCGCACTTCTCTATGCTATCCTAAAGTTAGAGAAGATTCCAACAATTCACCAAGAAATTATTGCCGTATTTATTTGATTAACAAACCGTTAAGTGTGAGTTAAAACGCCCTGATTATGGCTACTCCTCAAGCGCTTGATCTTCTTGGTTCTTAGTCATATATTGCATGCGCAGCATTATCCTGGGAGTCCGGTTAATTACTATTGATTTGGCATGAATTTGCTCCTTGCTTTCCTTTTGTATGTTGCACCTTCTGGTAATGACGAACCAGACAGCTTTATCCGGGAATACAAAACCACAGTAGTCGTCAGCCAGGGTAGAAAGACGGTATCCCAGAAAGTCGTCATTCAAATCAACAATAAACTAGGCAATTGGTTGTCGACGGTGACTATACCTTATAGCAAAGGCAACCGGGTCAAAAGCCTCGAGGCAGCTATTACAGACCTGAACGGAAATGTAATTCGGAAACTAAAGAACAAAGACATTATCGACCGAAGCAGCATCTCCAACATCTCTCTTTATGAGGATGATTTTGTCAAGGAGTTTGAATTGAACCACAACAGCTATCCCTACCTAATTGAATATAGCTACTCACAGGAGTTTGATGAGTTCATTTCGATTGTTGATTGGCATCCTAATTTCAGAAATCTTAATACACTCATGGCCAATCTTGAAGTCACTCTTCCCATAGACTATGGAGTCAATATCATCGAACAAAACCTGGAGGATCAAAAGGAAGTGCACCTGACTGAGGGAGCCTACAAATACAAATGGGATTTCGAGGTAGTCGATCGGGTCATCACAGAATCGGGCAGCCCTGCCTGGCACGAGGTGAGTCCGGGTGTGCTGATCGTCCCTGAAAATTTCGCCTATGGTTTGCCCGGCTCCTCTTACTCATGGGATGAATACGGAGACTGGGTCTATGCACTCGGTGAGGATACCGAT
Organism: Reichenbachiella sp.; assembly: GCA_965222305.1. GTDB lineage: Bacteria > Bacteroidota > Bacteroidia > Cytophagales > Cyclobacteriaceae > Reichenbachiella. The sequence continues at coordinate 4,175,610 of OZ244943.1, read as the reverse complement.
GATTTCACAGAAGATCAAAAAACCGTAATACGAAAGAAGGTCGAGGGAATTGCCGACAAGAAGGAGATAGTAAAAAAGCTGTACCATGACCTCCAGGACAATTGTCGCTACATTAATGTCAGTATAGATATCGGTGGCTTAAAGCCTTACCCCGCCAGCTATGTAGAGACCAATAAATATGGCGATTGCAAGGCCCTTACCTATTATATGAAATCGGCCCTAAACGTTTTCGACATTGAATCATTTCCTGTGGATGTACTTTGGGATGACAGGGAGCTCATCAACGACACGCTGCCTACGCAGCAATTCAATCATGTATTCCTGTGTGTGCCGATAGAGGAAGATACCCTGTGGCTAGAAAATACCAGCAGCTACTACCCATTCAACTATCTGGATGTGGACAAAAGAAATAAAAAGGGGCTTTTAGTTGACAAAGGAAGAAGTCGGCTCATTAACATACCTAAGATGGCGATGGACGAGGCTCAATGCATTTCGTCGATCAGCTATGAAATCATGGAAGATCATCTAAAAGGAGAAATGAATGCTGAGCTACGCGGACAGCTTTTTGAATCTTATTTAGCTCGCAAAGTGCATTGGGCTCATGGTGATTTTGATAGTTGGGTGAAGGAGTCCTTCCCTATAAGAAACTCAATAGTGACGGACTGGAGAATCGAGGATCGGGATCGAGATCAGCCTTATTTAAATTTCAATGCAACCTTTACTCAAAATGGAGGAACTAAAGATTTTGGGCCGAACAAGGTGGTGTACATCCCCTCTAGCTCACTCCCCAATCTTGAATCTCCCGAGGATCGAAAGTACGAACTTAGAAAATTCACACCCACACTGTCTATAGACACCATTCGATACAAGGTTGACGAGGTAATCTATGGTACCATTAAAGTACCGGAGAATTTTCGGATTGATTCAGACTATGGAAGCTATACTTTAAAATATGAATACAATCAAGAAGTGGTATCCTGCATACGAAAGTTAGAGATCTATCCCGGGCGTTTTGAAATCGGCTCTATGTATCAAGGGTATTATGATTTTATTGACAAGATAAGAAAGTACGAAAGAGAGACCTATATAACACTGAAACCATGAACAAAATCCTAATCCTTCTACTACTGAATGTATCGATCGTGTCGACATGCTTTGGACAAAAATACTCACGTCAAATGGGTGTGGTCGCCAGAGCCGAACTTGAGCTGACCACCTATGAAGACGATCCTGAAGCTACTGCCGTCAAGCTGTTTGACATTGGTAAGACAGATTTTAAGATCATGGACGATGGAGGTCTCGACATCCGTTTTGTGCGCAAAGTGAGAATCAAGATATTGAAAGAAGCGGGAATCGAACACTCAGAAATAAAGCTACACTACTACGCTGACGGGTATGGAAAAACGGAAAAGTTTAACTCTATAGAAGCCACCAGCATCAACTATGAAAACAATCAAATTGTAAAAACCGAACTGGACAAAAAACTTATCTATGATGAGAAAGTAAATGAGTACTACAATGCCAAGGTATTTGCCATTCCTAATGTGAAAGTCGGGACGATCATCGAATACACGTTTGAAAAATCCACCCCTTTCGTACGTAGACTTCCCATATGGGAGTTCCAATCAGACATACCCACGATCTATAGCCACTACACCATCAAAATGGTGCCCTTCTATGATTACTCGTTTATATCTCAAGGCCTCGCTACCTCACCATTGGTCAACTCCTATGTGGACAAATCAGATAGATTCTTCGCAGGACTAGAGTTCAATGACATGGTCTATGAATTTGAATTGAAAAATATCCCTGCATTTTACGATGACGAATTTATCACTTCAAGAAATGATTATATCAAGAGAATTCGGTTTGAACTGGCCAAAATCAAATATCCAACTGGAGGTACAAAAGAATTGCTTTCTACCTGGGCCAATGTATCTGGCGACTTACTCCGGCACGATTCTTTTGGAAGATACATCAAAGGCGCAGAGAAGTATGCGTCCAAAACTATATTGCCGCAGTTAGACCTGAACGGAAAAACCGATCTTGAAAAGATTGAACTTTTGAGAGCATACGTCAATGATAATTACAGTCTTAATGGCTACTATGGCATGTATGCCGATGAAAAACTCAAGGTATTTGAAAAAGAAAAAACGGGCAACGTTGGAGGCATCAACCTCTATTTGGTTGGGCTTTTGCAAGCCGCAGGGTTCAATGTCGCTCCTGTGGTGTTGAGCACCCGAGCCAATGGCAAAGTATTTAAGGATTATCCTTTTTCTACCAGTTTCAATTACGTCGTAGCTATGGTCGAATATGACGAAAAATTGATCTTTTTGGATGCCACAGAGCCCTTCCTTCCTTTTTATCTTTTACCCACTCGCTGTCTCAATGGTTCTGGGCTTACCATCGAAGAAAAACCCGGCTGGGTGGAGTTGGAATCATCACGATATTCCAGCATCGACCAAATTACCTATGCGGAATTCGAAAACGATAGTCTTACCATGGGTATTCGCTGTATAAGTGATGGATACGATGCATACAAGGAAAGAATAGGGTATCGAAAAGATGATGACCGCTACTTTGAGTCACAGATTACGGACAATGCGCGGCTAATTGCCGATACTGAATCAGTGGATAACCTGGACGCCCATGAGCAGCCGTTTACGGCAAAATACAATGTAAGAAAAGCCGTAGATCAGTTTGAGTCAGAATACTATATTCTGCCCTTTTATGAGCTGGAGTATTCCAAGAATCCGCTGACGCGCAATAAGAGAGACTACCCAGTAGATTTGGTGTATCTACGAAATCGTAATTTCAATGCTACTTTTAAAATTCCGGAAGGTTTCACCGCTACATCAATACCCCAGTCAGTAAAGTTTGATGACAAACTGATGACTTTTGATTATTCTGTGAAAAACACAGGAAACGCAGTAACCATCACGGCGAATTATAAATTCAAAAAAGCCGTAATTGAACCCCATGAATACAATCTACTGAAATACGATTTTAAACGCCTGCACAAAAATCTAACCCAGCAAATCGTACTCAAAAAAGCTACCACCGAATAAGTGCCGATGCCCAGGTGAACCCACTGCCAAAGGCAGCCAGGCAGATCAAGTCACCATCGTTGACCCTACCCTGCTCGATAGCTTCACTGAGAGCGATAGGGATAGAGGCCGCTGTGGTGTTGCCATACTTTTGGATGTTGCTGAACACTTTGTCGTCTCCCAGCTTCATTTGCTTCTGGATAAACTGGGTTATCCTCAGATTTGCCTGGTGTGGAACTAGCAAATCAATGTCCTCTGGCTTCAGGTTGTTATGAGCGAGCGCTTCCATGATCACTTGCTGGAATCGAACAACCGCATTCTTAAACACAAAATTTCCATTCATATACGGAAAGTGTCGGGTCTCCTCAGGGTCGTTTCTTTCGATATAGTTGGGCACCCAGTCAGTGGTACTAGGTCCGATCAACGCCAGCTCTTCGGCGTGCTTTCCTTCTGAATGCAGATGTGATGACAGCACTCCTTTGTTCTTTTCGTCAGTAGCCTGCAGGACAGCAGCCCCTGCACCATCTCCAAAGATCACGGAGACGTTGCGTCCGCGAGTGGTCATGTCCAGACCAGGGCTATGCACCTCACTCCCTATGATCAAGACATTTTTGTACATACCGGTTTTGATGAATTGGTCGGCGATAGACAGGGCATAGACAAATCCCGAACATTGATTTCTTACGTCCAGCGCACCCACTTCTTTTTTGAAGCCCAGTTGCTCCTGTACCAGGACGCCCGGTCCGGGAAAATAGTAGTCAGGACTCAAGGTCGCAAAAATGATAAAATCTATGTCGTCTACTTGCAGGCCCGCCTTGTCGATCGCGATGCGGGCAGCCTTAGTGCCCATCACCGAAGTAGTGTCCTCGCTGCCAGTGACTATGTGCCTTCTTTCCAGAATCCCTGTGCGCTCCTGTATCCATGCATCATTGGTATCCATCAGGGCTTCCAGGTCTTTGTTTTTCACGACATTATCGGGCACATAGTGGCCCACGCCCACTATTTTAGAACTTTTCATCATCTAGTATGGTGTTGTTTAGTATTTACCTAAAAATAACTGAAAAGGACTACAACGGCAACCTCATTTCCTCGTTTCAAGCACGACTACTTCTATGCGACGATTGAGCTCCCGGCCTTCACGTTCATCGTCGTTGGAGGCGATCGGTTGTGTCTCTCCATAGCCGTTTACTTCCAGCCGATCCGCAGCAATCCCACGCTCGATCAGATAGGAAGCAACAGAGTTGGCGCGGAGGTAAGAAAGGCGCTTGTTTTGAGCCGGATCACCGACGTTGTCCGTATGTCCGGCGATCTCTACACGTACATCCGGGTTTTTCCTCAGAGATTCCACCAGGGGCTCTAATTTATGTCGGTCTTCTATTTTGAGGAAGTAGTTGTCAAACTCAAAATAGATATTGGAGATTCGTGCTTTATTCGATTTCCTGAATTTACTACCAATATTGCCCAGCTCCTCATACACCGGATCCACGATACGGGTGATGGTCGCCTCCTTATTCATGGTTTCCAGGTCTACCACATAGACCTTTTGCACTATTTCGTCTGATTCAAAAACCTCGGGAGTATACAGGCTGTCTTCTTTTACAATCTGATCATTGTAAGTAAGTGCTATGTAATACTGGTGATTGCTTCCTATGTGAGTACGCACAGACCCTTCTTCATTGGTGACTATAGAGTATTCCGCTCCTTTGTGTTTAGGTGAAGAAATCTCGATATGCAGCCCGCTCACCGGTCGGTCCTTCGTATCTCGGACAGAGGCCAGCAGCAGCACGTTGTAGGATCGGTTTACTGCGTAGATGTCATAGCCTCCATTCGTGCCATATCGATCCGACACCAGGTAGCCATTCTCGCTGCCATTAAACAACCGATACTGAATGTCATCATCTGCCGTATTGATGGGATAGGGAAGATGCGTAGGCAGAGACCACAAGCCACTAGCCGGATCGTACCTACTCATAAAGACATCAAACCCACCTATACTGCTAAATCCACGCGAACTGAAATACAGTGTTCTTCCGTCTTCGGTGAGAAAGGGATAATTCTCATCAGCATCAGAGGAAATATTGGCTGAAAAGAGTTCCGGCTTTGACCATCGACCCGATACACGATTTTTCCTGGTGACATACAGATCCATATCATAGGGCTTTACCTTTCGGTAAATACCAAAAATGATCATGTTCTTTTGTTCATTGATATGGAAGTTACTTTCAAGCCTGTTTATAGGAATGTTCTCATGGTACTGCAGCGGATCCCCCCAGTTCTTTCCTGACCGCTGACTAAAATAAAAGTCGACTCCATATTCTCCTTTGAAAAAGAAAAGCTGGTCTCGCGACTTTACATAGCTGATCTCCGGATTTTTAGAATCAAACATTCCGAAATAAGAAATGAGCCGGGGTGCAGTCCATTGCCCGTCTTTGAGCGTCGTGGAGTATGCATTGTATATGTCTCCCGACTCTCCTGAGATTCGGTTTGAAATAAAGAGCATTTCTTCTTCACTGGGAAGAAGTATCGGGCTAAACTCCGATTCTTCTGAGTTGATCACATCCGAGACCGCTTCGAGCTTGTACTCTCCGATATTCTGATAAAACTCCTGGGCCTCCTCGGCCCAGCTCAGGTACAACTCAGTTTCCTCTGTGATGTACTCACTTTTGTATACCTTCAGATCGAGAAAGCGCTGCCACGACTCTATGGCGCTGGGAAAATTGTATCGTCGAAAATAAATCCTGCCCAGCCAGTAGTAGTAAAACTTGTCGGTCTCACCAAAACTGGATTTGAACGATAGAAATTTGTCTATTGATCTGCTGCGGTGATCGGTGAGCAGCGAGCATATTTCCATTTGATATTCAGAGAGGTCGTTGGGTGAAGTTTCTGAAAGCTCAATGTAATAGCGATCCAGGGCTTCATCAAACAGCTCCTGATAAAAAAGCCTTTGAGGCCGTCGAAAGGATTTATCATCCAACGTCTGCGCTAAGGTCACAGCACATAGCAGAGTTAATACACAGGTCAAAAGTGGTCTTGGCATTATGCGACATTTTTCGGCATTATTCGTGCTGGCTCCGATCAATGCTTTTCTCAAAGAAATTAGGCTTGATTTGATTTTTACAAGCAATTGTCTAAAAGTAAGCCATCTATTCGATAACTACAACCTCTATTCGCCTGTTGAGTTCACGTCCGTCCTTTTCATCGTCATTGCTGGCTAAAGGACGGGTGTCTCCGTACCCCGTAGGTACCATTCGATCTGCTTCTATACCACGTGAGACCAGGAATGCTGCCACCGACATGGCGCGTTGTTTGGAGAGCTTCATATTTACTTCACTTTTGCCTACATTGTCGGTATGCCCGGCGATTTCAATGCGCAAATCGGGGTAGTCCTGCAGCGCTTTTAGTAGTCCGTGGAGTCGCCCATAGTTCTGCTCTTTGAGTTCATATGAGCCAAAATCAAAATAGATGTTGGACAATTTGGCTTTGTTCGATTCCCGAAATTTACTCCCGATATCCTCCACTTCGGTAAACATTGGATCCTCCTGCTCTATTATGTCAGGTTCGGCGGCTTTCTTTTCCCGGCCCAAAGAAAAATCCTTGACCATGGTGATCACTTCACCCTCAGAATGCGGTGTAACAAATGGCTCCTTGTGTACCAGTTCGTCATGAAAATAAATATCTACCCTAACGGTATCGTCATTGCCCACTCTCACCTGGTACTTGCCGTTGGCATCGGTCATGGCTTTAACCATCAGACCGGTCTTCCTTGTTGGGAAAAACTGTATCTGCGCATAGTCGGCCGGATTGCCGGCTCCATCCGTCACAGTCCCTGACAGCAAAACTTTGGCTGACTCATGAAAGAAGAAAACATCGAAGCTACCATAACTATTAAAACGGTTGGATACGAAATAGCCGCTGTTGGATTCTTCGTCGATTTTAAATTGGATGTCGTCATCTGTTGAGTTGGTTGGGTATTTGAGTGATTCGGGAATTGACCAGACACCTGTAGATTCATTGTATTCACTTTTGTAAATATCATATCCTCCTATCGAGCCAAATCCTTTTGAACTAAAATAGATTGTCTTGCCATCTGGCGTCATGTAAGGAAAATCTTCGTCATGCTCTGAGGTGATAAAACTCGAAAAAAGCTCAGGCCTGTCCCACTTACCATTGGTAGGATTCTTTCTGGTGACCCAAATATCCAGGTCGTATCGCTTGCCGTGATTTCTATGGGCAAAGAGTACCTGATCTTCTGATTCATTGATAAAAAAATGAGACTCAAACCTGTTCGCTGATAACCCAGGATCCACCTTGAGTACCGTCTGCCATTTGTTGTCTCCTTTATTTTCGGAGTACATCAGCTCTCCTTTTTTGCCATGTGCTTTGTACATATACAAACGTCCATCGTTGTTTACCACCTCTATGTTGGCGTTAGATGCGGCAAAAACCCCTAGCGATTTGATAGGTGTCGGCTTGTTCCACACGCCATCTTTCCGGAACGAATGGTAGATCATAAATTCTTCATCCGGCACGAGAGAGGCATGCGACGATAAATAAAGCAGCTCATCCCGATCCTTGAAATACACCGGACTGTATTCGGTAAAGGGCGTATTAATGATGTCACTGAGCTGATCAATCTCATAATTTTCCGGGTGACTGTACTGTGAAGCAGCGGACTCGGCCCATCGGATAAACTCCTTGGTCTCCATAGTGATCTCGGTACTTTTGTATTTGCCATTGTTGAGGAACCTCTCCCATGTCTCGATGGCCTTTTGGAAATTTCCCTGTTGGAAATAAATCCTCCCGAGCCAATAGTTGAAAAACTTGTCTTTTCTACCCTGAGTTTTTTTGTACACCAAAATATTATCGAGGGGCGTAACGCGTCTGTGCTCAGCAGTAAGCAGAGAGCAAATGGTCAAACGATATTTGGCAAGGCGATGCTTGGAGTCTACTTCCAGAATTTCGTTGTAGGCTTCTATGGCCTGGTCAAACTCTTCGTGGTAAAAGTGATCTTGAGCTTTGCGCTCCATCTTTTGGATGTTTTGACCAAAGGCCACAGCGCATACAAAAAACGTGAATAATGCAACACCTGCTATTTTCGGATTCATAGTAGTTCAATGGATTCTTGTCTTAAGATAACCATTTTTTGACTATGCAAAAACCCCGATATCAATCAAAAAGTGTGTAATTACCCAGTTGATCGACTTGTGCTTGAGGTTCGATGAGCTCCTTTCTATTGAGTTTTCTATTGGTGATGTGCGGAGAAACGGGATGGTTGGTAAGTTTTTTTATGCATTCCGGATCTTCGAGCATTTGAAACAACTCCTCCTCAGAGGAGTAGTCATCCAGCCATTTCTTTTCATTGTCCTGAGCAATAATTGCAGGCATGACCTCACCGAATTCCGTGATGCCGGAATAGTTGGGACGCTCAATGAATTTGAAAGTAAGAGAAGTGCCACCATTGATGTCATCAAATTCCTCCCAGATAGCGGCAAGGCTAAATATCTCCTGATCAGGAAAATAAAAGTAGTGTGGGGTCCGTCTCTTTTTTCCGTATTGCTTCCAATAGTAAAAACCATTGGCCGGGACCAGGCATCTCCGTTTGGTAAGAATGCCTCTTAGCGTGTTTTTGCTTTTCATTTGTTCCACGCTCACCGACAGCAACTTGGCAGAGATGGGCTTGTTGTTGGACCATTCGCTGCCTATCCCCCAGTTGAAGAAAGAGATCTGCTTATTGTCCAGATTGGAAATGACAGGGAGCTGCTGCGAGGGGGCAGCATTGTAGTTTGGAATGGTGAACTCCTCTCTCTCGGCTAGGCCGTAGCGCTTATTAATATCCTGGAATTCCGAAAAAATACTGTACCGGTCGATCATACTATTTTACAATTTCCGAAATGAACTGATAGGCTCTCATTTCAGACCAGTAGGTTCCATTGTTTTGATAGTCACTAAAACCCACATGACCTCCAAATTTAGGTATCTCAAGATAAACATTGGCTGATGCAGCAAAATTAGTCGGATCATAGCAGCTTTCTGATAGAAACGAATCGTTCAGGGCATTGACCACCAGGGTCGGGATTTTGATATTGGGCACGAAGTTGACCGAACTGCATTTTTCATAGTAGTCCATGGCGTTTTCAAATCCCCCAACCTTTGAGGTAAACATATCGTCAAATTTGAAAATGGTGTTGGCCTTACTTAAATCCCCGTACTGCAAGACTTCCGGCATCAACGGTGCCTTCTGCTTTACTTTCAGTTTCAAAGAATCCAAAAAGCGCTTAGAATAAAAATAGTTTTTTGGCTTTCTCATTTCGAGTGAGCAGCCTACCATATCTATAGGTGTAGAAATCGCCACTCCGGCCTTTACCTGCTCAGGCACCTTACCTTCTCCAAGGTATTTGAGGGTGATGTTTCCGCCGAGGCTAAATCCCAAAACTGCAATTTCGTCCATCCCCTCGAATGCCACATGGTTTACAACGGTTTGCAGATCATAGGAGGATCCACTATGATAAAACTTAAGCGAGCGGTTCATCTCTCCGCTACATCCCCGAAAGTTCCAGGCAATCACATTCCATCCCCTTTCATAAAAGCATCGTGCCATCCCCAGGACATAGGGTCTTTGGCTGTCGCCCTCCAACCCGTGGGATATAATGATGGCCTTTTTACTTTCGTTGAAATGCCAATCGAGATCCAGAAAGTCGTCATCCGGAGTGTTTATGCGCACGTGTCTCACGGCCCGGCCATTTTTCACCGATCTGATGAGTGCGGGTACGACCGTTTCAACGTGACCATTAAACAGTCTGTTGGGTCGTTTGTAAGTGGAATGAGTGATCAGCGGCATGATCGCCGAAATTACTATCAATTATTCAATAGCTCACAAAGCGTTCTCCTTTTTTGACATCCCCCTGACCAGGTGCACTTTCCCAAACGATTAATTTGAATAAAGTGGCAATTAGAGCTAATTTAGCGCTCCGATTTACGAACTAATCAAAAATTATGGCGGAAGTAATAAAAATGCCCAAAATGAGCGATACCATGGAAGAGGGGGTGATCGCTAGCTGGCTAAAGAAAGTAGGAGATCAAGTGAGTTCTGGTGACATCCTTGCAGAGGTAGAAACCGACAAAGCCACCATGGAGCTCGAGTCATACGAAGACGGTACCCTGTTGTACATAGGTGTAGAAGAAAAATCCGCCGTACCGGTAGATGGTGTGATTGCCATCATAGGTGAAAAAGGAGAAAAAATTGATGATCTGCTTGCAAGCATCCAAAGTGGTGGAGCAGCACCTGCTCCCGCTGCCGAAGCATCAGCTGAGGCCGCTCCTGCGCCAGCGCCCGCTGAAGAAATTGACACTTCCGGCATCAACGCGACGGTAATCAAAATGCCGAAAATGAGTGATACCATGGAAGAAGGCCTGATCGCAAACTGGCTGAAAAAAGTAGGCGACACTGTGGCTTCTGGAGATATCCTGGCCGAAGTAGAAACTGACAAGGCCACCATGGAGCTTGAGTCGTATGACGATGGCACCTTGCTTTATACTGCCGTAGATGCCGGAAATGCCGTGCCTGTAGACGGTGTAATTGCGATCATCGGTGAAAAGGGCGCTGATTATGAAACTTTGCTAAAAGCTGAAGCAAGCAAATCCGCAGGATCTGCCCCTACCAATGCCGAACCTGCTTCTGAAACTCCGGCACCCGCTGCTCCTGCACCGGCCAAGCCTCAAGCTGCTCCAAGTGCAGCGCCGGCTCCAGTGGCTAGTGCACCCGCTGCCGCAAGCACAAACGGAAGGGTAATAGCCTCTCCTTTGGCTAAGAAATTGGCTTCAGAAAAAGGATTTGACATTGCTCAGATCCCTGGCTCTGGCGATGGAGGACGAGTGATAAAAAGAGACGTTGAGTCATTCGTTCCTACTGCTGCTCCTGCAGTAGGCGGAACAGCTCCTGCTGTGGTAGGACAGGAAAGCTTCACCGACGTAGCGGCTTCCCAAATGAGAAAGGCCATCACCAAAAGCTTGAGTGCAAGCCAGTTTGGTGCACCTCATTTCTACCTCACCATGGACATCGACATGGACAAAACCATCGAGGCAAGAAAAAGCATCAACGAAGCGGCTCCAGTAAAAATATCTTTCAACGACATTGTGATGAAAGCCGTGGCTGCTGCATTGAGACAGCATCCTCAGGTAAACTCTTCATGGGTCGCTGAATCCAATAGCATCAGAACCTATGATCACATCCATGTGGGTGTGGCCATGGCGATCGAAGATGGTTTGGTTGTGCCGGTAGTGAGATTTGCGGACAGCAAATCACTGGCTCAAATCTCTACGGAGGTTAAGGAGTTTGCCGGTAAGGCGAAAGACAAGAAACTCGGCCTTGACGAAATGCAGGGAAATACCTTCACGGTATCTAACCTTGGAATGTTCGGTATCGAGGAGTTCACCTCAATCATCAACGCGCCTGAATCTTGTATCCTTGCGGTAGGTGCCATCAAGCAAGTGCCGGTCGTGAAAAACGGTGAGATCGTACCAGGCAACGTGATGAAAGTGACGTTGACTTGTGATCACAGAACCGTAGACGGTGCGGTAGGCTCAGCCTTCTTGCAAACGCTGAAAGGCCTGATCGAAGATCCTGTAAGGATTTTGATTTAATCAAAACTCCTTTTTTTTTTTGACAATGTCATTTCGAAACACAAAATCCTTGATTCAACCCATCGGGGATTTTGTCGTTACTCGAAATGACATTTTTAATTTATAAGAACTCTATGTCTAAAAGTCCAATAATCAAATCGACCACCGTATGCGCCATCCGTCACAACGGCGAAGTAGCCATCGGAGCAGATGGTCAGGCCACGCTTGGCAATACTGTTGCGAAAAGCAATGTGAAAAAAATCCGAAAGCTTCAGGACGGAAAGATCGTGACGGGATTCGCCGGATCTACCGCTGATGCATTTACATTGCTGGAGCGGTTTGATGAAAAGCTGAGCACCTATGGTGGTAATATGAAAAGGGCCGCTATTGAGCTCGCCAAGGACTGGAGAATGGATCGATACCTGCGACGTTTAGAAGCCATGCTGATCGTAGCGGACAAGGAGGAAATTTTAGTGCTGTCCGGTACAGGAGATGTCCTTGAGCCTGACAATGATATAGCCGTGATCGGTTCGGGCAGCATGTATGCCCAGTCTGCAGCTTTGGCTCTAAAGAAATTTGCCGGAGATAAAATGTCTGCCGAGGACATGGTCAGGGAGAGCCTTACCATAGCTGCGGACATTTGTATTTACACCAACCACAATCTGGTGGTAGAAAAAGTAGGATAATGTCAGTAGAGAACCTTACCCTTAATGATCTTCATGTTTCGCTCGGGGCGAAAATGATGCCCTTCGCCGGATTCAACATGCCGGTGCGTTACAGCTCGGACAAAGAAGAACATCACTGTGTGCGAGAGCGGGTGGGTGTTTTCGATGTATCCCATATGGGCGAATTTATGATCGAAGGGCCTCAAGCCTTAGATCTGATCCAGGCTGTAACCAGCAATGATGCCTCAAAAATTGTCATTGGGCAAGCCCAATACTCTTGCCTGCCCAATGAGACCGGAGGAATCGTTGACGACCTGATCGTTTACAAGCTCGCGGAAGAAAAATACATGCTGGTAGTCAATGCCAGTAACATCGAAAAGGACTGGAATTGGATGGAAAGCCATAACTCGGCCGGAGCATCCATGACAAACATTTCCGATGAGCTTTCACTATTTGCGGTACAAGGGCCCAAAGCCCTGGAAGCCCTGCAGAAAATTACTGACGTTGACCTAAACTCAATTAAATACTATCATTTCGTAGAAGGCTCGATCGGAGGAATTGACGATGTGATCATCTCTGCAACCGGATACACCGGTGCGGGTGGTTTTGAGCTGTATGTGAAAAACGAGCATGCCCAATCTCTTTGGGAAAAGGTTTTTGAAGCCGGGAAAGGATTTGACATTTTGCCTATCGGTCTGGGAGCCAGAGATACGCTGAGATTGGAAATGGGATTTTGCCTATACGGCAATGACATTAACGACACCACTTCACCGTTGGAAGCTGGGCTTGGTTGGATCACCAAATTCACGAAAAACTTCACCAACTCAGAAAACCTAAAGGCTCAGAAAGAAGCAGGTGTAGAAAGGAAATTAGTCGGCTTTGTCATGGAAGAAAAAGGCATTCCTCGTGGAGGATACGATATACAAAATGCAGATGGTAATGCTATAGGAAATGTCACCTCCGGCACTATGTCCCCAACGCTCAATGTAGGAGTAGGATTAGGCTATGTCCAAACCGAATCCAGCCAACCTGATACAGAAATTTTTATCCAGGTCAGAAACAAGTCACTCAAAGCCAGGGTGACCCGACCTCCGTTTGTCAAGAAATAAGTGAAGAATACTGTAGATGTTTGTCTTTCGCCTAACCTGATCGACTTGTATGATCTGGAGGGAAAGATTGTAGTAGTCGTTGATATTTTGAGAGCAACCTCAGTAATGGTGACAGCCATGGCCCATGGGGTGAAATCCATCAGGCCTGTGGCTCAGCTCGACGAAGCACGGTCTTATCTGGATAAAGAGGGCTGTATTTGTGCCGCAGAACGAGGCGGCGATATGGTAGAAGGGTTTTGTTTTGGCAATTCTCCTTTCAGCTATATGAACGACGAGATCAGGGACAAAGACTTGGTCATGACCACTACAAACGGAACCTTGGCCATCACCAAATCAAAATCAGCAGATGAAGTACTTGTAGGAGCGTTTTTAAATCTTTCTACTTTAGCAGAGTACATCTCCGCTCAAAACAAAGATGTGATTATTCACTGTGCGGGATGGAAGGGCAAGACCAACATGGAGGACACTTTGTTTGCTGGAGCCTTAGTGGACAAACTCTTGAAAACCCATGATCTGGGCTGCGATACCCCGAGCCTGGCATTGACGTTTTACCAGGCCGTGAAAGACAATCTCTACGAAACGGTGAAAGGTTCATCCCATGCGAAAAGGCTCAATGGCCTTAACATTGTAAAAGACATTGAGTTTTGCATGAAAATGGATGAATATAAAGTCGTACCCAAACTGAATGGAGACGTCCTTGTCAGTATCGCGTCATGAAAGAGCTCGCGCCGGCAGCATAAAAATCGCCCGGATCAATGCAAACACCCCATCCACGGCTATTCCCAAAATCCGAAATGGAAGCAAGATCAACCAGATCAGTGGGTAGAGAAAGAGCAGGCCGATAGCCAAAGGCCAACACAGCACGAGAAGGATAAACCACAATAGTATTTTCATAATACAACGTTTTACGAATGCCTGCTTCAAATGTTGATTATTGGCATAAAATTGGTTTCTTTGAATGTCGATGTTTCGAAGGACAACCCATATCATCTGGCTATTCTTGATTTTTTCAGTCCCAGCATTTGCCCAGGACACCACTGAAAACATCCGTCTGGCCTTCAACGCAGGCAGCACTAAGGAGCTGATCCGTTACTTCAACAAAACCACGGAAATCAAAATCGACGACCAGGGCAGCAATTATACCATCGCCCAGGCCGAGCCGGTCATACGGGACTTTTTCAAGCAAAACCCTCCCAGGACGTTTGAATACATCCACAAAGGGGAGTCGCCGCAAGGATTGAAGTACAATATTGGTCAATACAAAACCGATGCGGCCTCCTATCGAATTGTGGTTTTTCTTAAAAAAGTGGACGACCAATACCTCATCGATACCATCAATTTCAATAAACAGTAGGTTTCTACTTAAAAATCCTGCCACCACAATCGCTCCGAAATTGGCAGCAATCTGAAAACAATTGGCGATAAGCCTAAAATTCGTTTTCCCACCTTTGGGTTACAACAATGCGAAATCATTATGAGTATTATTTGGTACAACCCGGACGAGCAAGTGTATAAATATGGTGAGGTAGAGGACTTTAATGATGACCTTCATGCCTCTGAAAATAAAAAGCTATACACGGTATTGATGAAATTCAACAAAAGATCTAAAGGACTTGCCAGTCGGGTAATCAAGCAATTGAATGCCATAAACCACACCGCTAAACTGTCGCTTGTGCTTTGATCGGTGGACGGATTTAATGGGAATGGATGAATAAATGATTAATGATAGTTTCAAAAGGTATGCAACTGATTTGGTATAACTCAATAGAGCGAAAGTATGAATTCGGAACGGCAGGGGATTTTCATTCCAGCCAGTCCAGTTCGCCCCATTCAGAAGCATACTCTATTCTCATGGAATTTTCGGACGAAGATGGAACCATGGCCAACCGGGTGATTAGAGAACTAAACTCCAACCTGGGTAGTCAAACGGATAGACCGACAATCCACTGATCAATGATTTCTCATAGCTAACCTGAATTTTTTTCAGGAACCTCAGAGAGCCCCCATTCCCGGGGGCTCTTCTTTTATCAGGAATTTTTAATATCTATCTATTCTTAAAGAAAAACCCCGAAAAGACCTTTCTCTCGTCTTGACCGAAGAGCTTCACTCTAAACCAGGAGTATAAATACCCAAGCCCATAACCCATCAGTTGAACCAGTGCAGCAGGCACTGCCAGAATGCTCGTAACCACCGATCGTGTACTGATTATTGCTCCAACAAACAACAGAGCTAGGTAAAGAGCCAGCGGAAAATAGAAAAAAGGATTAAGCAAAAGCCCCAACACAAAGAGCCCTACTGTTCCCAACAAAAATGCACTGGGGAAAAAGTAAACCAGCTTGGATCTACCCGGGTGCCATTTGTTGAGGATCACTCGCACCACGCCAAACTTATATACCTGTTTAGCGAATAGCTTAAAATTGATCCTGCGCTTGTGAAAGACTTTGGCATCAGAGATCAGGCTGACCTTGTACCCCGCATCCATGATCCGAAAGCTCAGATCCGGATCCTCTCCGGGATGTATGTCGGAAAAACCGCCTACCTTTTTATAGACTTCTTTGGACAGACCCATGTTGAAACTTCGAGGTTGATATTGATCCAGCTGCTTTTTTCCTCCCCGAATTCCTCCTGTGGTAAAAAAGGAGGTCATGCTGTAGTTGATGGCTTTTTGAACGGTCGAAAAAGACTCATGCGCAGCATCAGGCCCACCAAAGGCATCAGGATTCAGCGCCTCCAGTCCTTCATCCAGTTTTTCAAAATAATCCGGGGGCAGCACACAGTCAGAATCAAAAAACAAGAAGTAGTCGCCCTGTGCCTTGTCCATACCGAAGTTTCGGCTGTCACCCGGCCCCGTGTTTTCCTTAAAAAAATATCGAATGCTCAGCTCATATTGAGATACTAATGACTCACTAGACTCTGTAGAGCCGTCCTCCACTACCACCACCTCAAAGTCCTGATGTGACTGGGCCTGGAGGCTATCGAGCATTTCCTTCATCTCATCGGGACGATTGTACACCGGAATTATGACAGAATACTTAGGCACGTTGTATTAAAATTTTGGCTAAGATAAGGTCTTAGGCAGATTCCAAAAGGATATCGGTGACCTCTTGGAAAAAGTTCTGAACCGCTCTGCGTTGATCCTGGATCAGATCCAGGGCCGACAGGTCAGATACCTGCAATACCGCCCCGATCCAATCGTCCTCATGCCAGTGGCCATAGGACGACTCAAGCTCTGGCAAATCCTTGGTAGGGTACGGCCAGGGTGACACATAGAAGTAGGGCTCATTGTAGTATTTATCTCCGGGAGACAACCCCAGTCCAATACTTTTGGTCGTGGCAGGGTCACCGGTATTGAGCAGAATAATGCGTCCGGCGATATCGAAATGGTGGGGCCAGCATTTCACAGAGGTAGTTTCGTCGTATTTTGAGAGCAGGTCGGTGAGCAGCAGCTTGGTATTGTGATACAACCGACTCAGCTCGCTCGCCGCCTCAAGGTTATCGATTTGGAATGCCTTGCCCTTGGCCGTTGGATACTCCGGTATTTTATAAGGAAGCGCCAGGTTGATTTTAGAAAACTCAAACCCCAACTCATCCAACTGGTGCTCAAGCCACACCATCACATCTGTTTGTGTCTTGCCTTGCAATGAAAAGGACGATATAGTTTCTATGTTGCTGTTGACCAGAAAGACCGTAAAATCACTGATGCTGAGTGACGATCGAAAAGTTACCTCCCCGGTCTCTACCCATCGACCGACCAACCGCTCCAGACCGGCGTCCCACTCCAGATTGGCATTCTCATCTTCGGCGCTTTTGGGTAAAAAAGACCTCCCCACCGCTGCGACGTTCTGGATGGCCTGATGGCATTGCTCTCGTACCTGAGTCATATCCTCAGTCGACGGAAAGGTCAGCAGTTGCCATTGGGGTTTCACTTTCTATTGGTAATTTTTTATTCTGAATTTTTTCTCGACCAGCAGGGTTTCGCCCGCCACTTTATCCATTCGATGGATCTCATTCACAATATACGCCAAAGGAGATATTTTTTCAGCCGTGGCACGTATTCTTATCTTCATCTTTTCGTTACGAAGGTTCTGATAGTCTACCCTCGTAAACGGCTGATAGGTCGCACTGTCCATAAATAACAGCAGCTGTTTGTCCTTCTCTACCTGCACGTATACATAGGGTGTAAACAGTAATCCATTTTCCTCAAGCATCATAATAAACTCGGTGCCTTTAGGATCTTCTTTCTTTAAAGAATCAATCCCTAATGCACTTTTTCTGTCAGAATAATACTGGTACACAGAGTCCGGCAGTCCGTAAAAATTGGCCATTTTCAGCCAGGGGAAATAGAGGTCCCCTGTGATCTGCTCTGTCTTTTTTGATTCGCAAGAGACGAGTAAAATTCCGGTCAGCAGAGCCAGCCCCAAAACGTTTTCCTTCAGTTTCATTTGAGTTCTATTCCTTTGATGATACGGTAGAGTTTCAGTGCTGAGCTGTCCGTCATGGCCGATATAAGATCTGTCACATGCAACACACATTCGTAGACAGTCTGAGCTTCCTGTTCTACTTTATGTGCGGTATCGGGAGGAAGTAGTCTATAGACACTTTTGTGGTGACCTGATATACTTTCACGCTCAAACTTGTGAACAAACACTGCCGGCACAAAGGCCTCCAACAACCCGCTGATTACCTCAAAGCCCGCTACTTCCTTTTCCAGGACTTGGCGACTCTGGTAAATTTCTTTTACAGAATAGGTGCTGATCTCCTCAAGAACGGGGGCAGCCGGGATCAAGTCGGTCAAAGCCCTATCAAACGTACCTGCCAACATTTCTTCCTCATAGGTCATAAAGAGTTCCGTACATTGACCAATCAGTTGATTGATCGCAACGGCTCGTAGCACACCGATCTTTTCACGATCGCTAGGGATTTTTTCCAGCTTTTCCGGCTGATATTTTTCTTTCAAAATGTCCGCCAAAAAGTCCCTGGCCTTTTCGTAGCTCACCAGTCCCAGGCCAAACCCATCCTCCAGGTCAATGATGCTGTAGCAAATATCATCGGCAGCCTCCACCAAAAAAGCCAGGGGGTGCCGGGCAAACACGGAGTCCTTAGCCTTTCTGGCTAATCCCAATTCATCCGCCATCTCACCAAATAGCTCCTTTTCAAGCTGAAAAAATCCATATTTCTTCTGGCTCTTTTTGGTCTTGTCCCTATCGGGAAAGTAGGATGGACACGGATATTTAGTGAAAGCCGCCAGCGTGGCGAGGGTTAGTTTAAGCCCCTGTCTTTGGTTTCGGGTCAATAACCTGAACCCCTGCGCATTGCCTTCAAAATTGGTCAGATCAGCCCATTCCTCTTTTGACACGGAGGCCTTGATTTTCTCTGCCTTGGGATGGAATTTAAAATAGTCAGAAATGGCAGTTTCACCCGAATGGCCAAAGGGAGGGTTGCCTACATCGTGGGCCAGGGCCGCCGCCCCTGTGATCGCCCCAAAGTCCCCTGGTGTGAACTCGGAAAGCTCAGGATATTTCTGAATCAATTTGTGGCCCACACTCTTGCCCAATGATCTTGCTACACTGGATACCTCCAAACTGTGAGTCAATCGAGTATGCACAAAATCCTGATCCGGCAATGGAAATACTTGGGTCTTGTCCTGGAGATTGCGAAAAGGACGGCTAAAAATGATACGGTCATAGTCCGCCTCAAAGGCGCTTCGTACCTCATTTGCCTCAGAGGGCTTGTACTCTTCCCCCAGTCGTCGGGAGGACAATAATTTCTGCCAGTTCATCATGAATTTTTCCGGAAAACAGTCGTGGCGTCCGCCTGTGCCGATGCCAGTATGGTGACATCCGATAGCACCACATGCGGTGGCCGATCGACCGCAAACTTAACCACTTCTGCAATGTCTTCGGCAGATAGTGGCTCGGTGCCGGCATATACCTGATCAGCAGCTTTCTGATCCCCTTTGAATCGCACCATTGAAAATTCTGTATTGACCATGCCAGGGTTGATCGCCATGACCCGGATGCTATGGGATAATAATTCTTTCCGAAGGCTCTGCGTCAATCCATCCACCGCGTATTTGGTAGCACAATAGACGTTTCCATTTTCATAGGCCACCTTGCCGGCGATCGAACTAATGTTGATCACATCGCCCTTGTTTCGCTCTACCATACCCGGGATCACGGCCCGGCTCACAAAGAGTAGACCTTTCAGGTTGGAATCAATCATCGCCTCCCAGTCGGCCACATCGCCTTCATGCAACGGCCCTTTGCCATGAGCATTGCCGGCATTGTTGATCAGCACATCAATATTTTTCCATTCTTCAGGGAGGGAACTAATGGCCGCCTTCACCGCTTCATTATCCCCCACATCAAACCGGAGAGTGGTCACCTTGGTTTTGGATGACAGTTCGCTGGACAGTTCGTCAAGTCTTTCTTGTCTACGTCCGCAGATGATTAGCGAACAATTCTCAGCCAACTCTCGGGCGATGGCCTGACCGATGCCCGAGGTAGCCCCCGTAACCAGTGCGATTTTTTTCATTTTTTGATGGTTTGAAACGAGCGTTCAATTTATCAAAAATGGGCAACAGCCATTACGGGAATAGGTAAAGAATTTAGATCGACTCCTCCATCGTCCTGTAGATCACTTTGCGGGCATTGGCATCACGCAGCTTTTGTTGGATGTCACCAATCATACCCATCTTTACACTTTCGTCGGCTTTGATGAGCACGATCATTTGATCCTGGTAGTAATCGGGTAGTTCGCTGCGTTTCTCCGCAGTCCACTGCACGATCTGATCAATGGAAATGAACTTCTCCCCATCGTAGATCAAATCCCCCTCACCCAGCCCTGCGCTGGTCGGCTTGCCGATGATCAGTGTCTTGAGCAAAATTTTCTTTTCTGCTTTGGTGATGTTTTGGGCATTGGGGATCTGGGTCTTCACCCGGTCGTCGGTCACCTCGATAGTCGCAGATACCATAAAGAAAAAAAGCAGTAGAAATACAATGTCGGGTAGACTCGCAGTTGAGATTTTCACCTCACGAAAGTCGGTTTTGGTTTTAAACTTTTTCATGATTGTCTAGTTGGGTTCTGCGATAGATATGTTCATAGGAATGCCTTCTTTGGCATTTAGATAAATGTCGTAATCCATAGGATCGGAAGTATCCAGTTGACGAAAGTCAGCAGCCGTCATGCCAACGCGATCTGCATAGATCTCATGGTAGGCTCCTTTGATCTCATCCAGGATGTCGATGAAGGCCGAATACTCTGTCCCGCGATTCGTCTTGAAAGAAACGACTGCCTTTTCCGGAGAATCAGACAAATGGCTGGACGCCCCATTGTTCATCACAAATTTTTTGATCTCTTCTTTCAGCCCCTCGGCGTTGTTTCTGACTTCCTCGTTGACCATCAGATCGTTGTTTGAGTTGATCATTATTTTGAAAAGGTTCCTGTCCTGAATCTCCACCGGTTTATCAGGTTGTAGTTTGGAAGGTAGCTTAAGCGGGAGGCCCTTGTCCACCGACATGGTGGTCGCCACCAAAAAGAATATCAGGAGCAAAAAGGCGATATCGGCTGTAGAACTGACATTGATCTCCCGGTCGCTGTTTCGATTGAATTTCATGGCTCTTTTTTAAACCTACAATCCATACTACCTCAAAAAGTCACAAGGCCACTTAAAAAAGTATTCTGCCCTACATCAATATTAAAATTCATAATCACCACAATTCGCTATTTTTCATGTTCAATAACTCCATTCCCATGAAAATTCAACCCGCGCTTATCTTAATCCCGATTGTAGCTTTTTTCTCATCATGTGAGAAAACCCAAACCAATCCCGAAGAACTAACCCTCATTGAATCCGAAAAGGCCAACAAGTTCTTTGACCAATGGCAGGAAGAGTACATCTCCCGCTACCCTGAGTGGCAAGCCAGCCTGGGCTACAAGACCAACCAGGATCAGTGGGATAATGATTCGGAATCGCAAATGCAGCTAGAACTTGATCTAGCTAAAGAAGCCCTAAAATGGCTGGAAGATTCCGTAAAATATTCTGCACTGGATCTTGCCACCAAGATCAGCTATGAC
Organism: Reichenbachiella sp.; assembly: GCA_965222305.1. Lineage (GTDB taxonomy): Bacteria > Bacteroidota > Bacteroidia > Cytophagales > Cyclobacteriaceae > Reichenbachiella. Next base: position 4,154,094 of record OZ244943.1, on the reverse strand, counting down.
CTGTTCGTTGGAGCAAGAAAAATGTACATCGAGGACTATCCCTATCGATATTATACCTACCCAATCACTCAGCGCCGGGGTGTTCATACAAGCGCGCCTAACCTCCTGATCAACTTTCATAAAATAGAATCCAACCAGGATGCCAAGGATTATATCGCCCGTCTTAGAGGCATGGACGAGTTGTTTGAGCGAGTGATGGTCAACATGGATTCGTCTGAAGCGAATGGGGTGATGTTGCCCAAGTTTGTGTACCCAATGATTGTCGAAAGTTGTGAAAATCTTATTGCCGGCATATCACCCTCAAGCTGTGATGACAATACGATCTACAAGGATTTTAAGGAAAAACTGGAGGCTTTGGATATTGACGAAAGTCAAAAAAGTCTGCTACTGTCCGATGCAGGCGATGCTCTAAATAGGGTCATGAAACCTGCTTATGAAAGCCTCATTTCAAAGGTGCAATCACAGGAAAAAATGACCACTACCGACGATGGGGTCTGGAAGTTTCCGAATGGAGATAAGTACTTCGCCAGAAGACTATTCAAGATGACCACCACTCAACTAACCTCTGACGAAATACACGAAATCGGACTCAGTGAAGTGAATCGAATACATGGAGAGATGAAGGACATCATGAAGCAAGTGGGTTTCAACGGATCTCTTTCCGAGTTTTTTGAATTTATGAGGACAGATCCTCAGTTTTATTATCCCAATACCGATGAAGGAAAACTGGCCTACATGGATAGTGCTACGGCCATCATCGACAATGTAAAATCCCGGCTGGATGAGTTGTTTATCACCAAGCCGAAAACGGATATGATCGTCAAAAGGGTGGAAGCCTACCGGGAAGAGTCCGCAAGCAAAGCCTTTTACTATCGTCCTGCGGCGGATGGTAGCCGACCCGGCATCTACTATGCCAATCTTAAAAACACCAGGAACATGCCCAAGTTTGAGATGGAAGCCCTGGCCTATCACGAGGGTATACCCGGACATCACATGCAGCTCGCACTCAATCTCGAGCTGACCGGAATCCCCGAGTTTAGAAAGCACCTGCGTTTTACTGCCTTCACCGAAGGTTGGGGGCTCTATAGTGAGTTTCTTCCGAAAGAAATTGGGCTGTATAAAAACCCCTACTCCGACTATGGTCGCCTGGCGATGGAGCTTTGGCGTGCGTGTCGACTGGTGGTGGATACCGGCATACACTCCAAAAAATGGACTCGTGACGAGGGAATTGAATACTATCTGACGAATACCTCAGGAAGTGAGCGGGAATGCCGTAGAATGGTCGACCGACACATCGTTAATCCCGGCCAGGCCACCGCATACAAAATCGGAATGATGAAAATCCTGGAGCTCCGCCAGAGTGCCAAAGATCAGCTTGGTGATCAGTTTGACATCCGGGAGTTCCACGAGATGGTTATCACCAACGGGATCATTCCTCTTGACCTTTTGGAGCGCCTGGTTGATGAGTGGATAGATTCTAAAAAAACCTGATTAGTGTAGAGAAAGCTTCCTCTTTTTCGTTGTAAGATCAGTCCTCACAAAATAGGCTACTGCTAAAAAGGAAATCATCAGGTAAACACCAACAGCCACTGGAGCAACCCCAGACCAGGAATTGGCACCAAACCAATCTCGTGTCAAATAAATCCATCCGATACCCCCGAGGCATTTCAACCCTTCCGTCCATATGGCATTGGGATTGAGATCCATGAGGGTAGATGCTGCATATATGTGTAGCATCAGAAATGTGCCATAGGCAAAGAGCGCAGGAAAGCCGATTTCAGTAAAGAAAAACAGCATCTGAAATAAGAAGGCATAGGTAATGAGATGCTGAAACCATGCCCATGCCTTTAAACTGGCAGAGGGCTCCGTAGCATATTTTACCTGCGAGAAAGGGTTGTCAATAACATCTATTGGGTACTTCTCCTTCACGTCCTCCGGTCGCCAACCTGTTGGCTTAAACCATAGCGTAAACTTTGCCTTCCATTCTCGGGTGCGCCAGGCATCCTTGATCAGTATCCAGATATGCTGAAAGTTGATCAGGACGGGATTCCATGTAGCAGCGGGTTTCTTAGTGCCATAGACGCAGGGGACATCGTCCATTTCTTCCTGGAAAGTACCAAAAATCCGATCCCACCAGGTAAAAATCTGTCCAAGGTTTTTGTCAAGATACTCCGGGTTGATGGCATGATGCACACGGTGCTGGGACGGCGTAATGAAGATGTATTCCAAAAAAGCCAGCTTACCGATATATCTTGTATGATACCAGAACTGCAGAAAGAGATGGATTGGAGCGATAGTCGCAATCACCTTGGGTGGCATGCCCAGTAGTGCCGCCGGGATCAACAGGAAGGCTTGAATACTGAAAATGCCTGAAATCGTTTGCCGAAGGGCACAGGGAAGGTTGAACTCCTCACTGCTGTGGTGCACTACGTGCTCGTTCCAAAAGAAATTGACATGGTGCTGTAGCAGGTGACCCAGGTATCCGGCAAAATCGATGGCTATAAAGCTGATCAAATAAATGGCCCAGGTTGCCTCAATATGGACTAGAGCGATATGATCGTGCATCCAGGTATAACCCACCACAACCACCGTCAGACCCAGCACATTCTTGATGGTATTGGTGATACCGGAGTACAGACTCGACATAGTGTCGAAGCTCCGCAACATCTGTTTTTTCACCCACCATCCATACAAGGATTCGATGATGATCAATACAATAAAAAAAGGAATCGCAATGAGTAAAACCTGTGCGTATGCTGCCATCTTATCATTCTTTGGGTCTTTAAAATTAATTTGAATGATCTGTTTTTCAAACAGTTACAAAAAACTATTCGGCATGCATAACATTCAAGACATATGTCACATTACATAATATGCTCTAAATCAGGATTTTTAATGTCGAAAATCTTATCAGATCCGCTTGCTCTGGTTTTAAATTCAGTCATAAAAGGCTATTTTTAGAATCCCAAACTAGAGTCCATGACTGAAGATCTCAACACCGCCGTAATGCTCCTTGGCATAGGCATGATCACTGTTTTTTTCGTATTGTTTTGTGTAGTAGTAACAGGCAAAGTTTTAATTGCTTTTGTCAATCGGTTTGTACCAGTTACAGCACAAGAAGTACCCAAACCGGAAGGGTCAAACATATCTCCTCAGAAAATTGCAGCCATCACCTCAGCGGTCGAAATTTTTACCAAGGGCAAGGGAAAAATCACAAACATTAAAAAACAATAATCATGGGAAGAGATATAGGATTGTGTCTGGTATATAGAGATATGTGGCAGTCATCTGGCAAGTATATGCCACGAGTGGATCAGCTCACCCTGGTAGCTGAACCCATCATCGATATTGGATGCTGGCGTCGAGTCGAAACCAACGGAGGTGGATTTGAGCAGATCAATCTCTTATATGGTGAAAACCCCAATGTCTCAAACCGTGCATGGACTCAGCCATTCAATGATGCGGGTATCCAGACCCAAATGCTCGAAAGGGGGCTGAACGCACTCCGGATGTTCCCAGTGCCGGACGACGTACGCAAACTCATGTTTAAAGTAAAAAAACTGCAGGGAACAGATATCTCCAGATCCTTCGATGGTCTCAACGATGCCCGAAACCTAGCCAAGTCCATTGAATATGCCAAAGCTGGAGGCATGATATCGCAATGCTGCCTCTGCATCACTTATTCGGACATTCATACGGTTGACTACTATGTCAATCTCGCTGGTGAATTGATAGATATGGGAGCAGAAGAAATTGCCATCAAAGACATGGCAGGAATCGGACGACCTGTTTCCATTGGAAAGATGGTGGAGGGTATCAAGGCCATCAAGCCAGACATTTTGGTGCAATACCACGGCCACTCAGGCCCTGGATTCTCTGTGGCTTCTTCTCTGGAAGCAGCCAGGGCTGGTGCCGACATTATCGATGTGGCGATGGAGCCACTGTCTTGGGGTACGGTACATGCAGACCTGTTGACCATTCATGAGGTTTTGAAAGATGCGGGATTCAGCCTTCCTGACATCAACATGAAGGCCTACATGCAGACTCGCTCGTTGACACAGGAATTTATCGATGACTTTTTGGGCTATTATATCAATCCAAAGAACCGATTGATGAACTCCTTGTTGATCGGTCCAGGTCTACCCGGTGGTATGATGGGAAGTTTGATGGCCGATCTGGAAAACAATCTGAAAAGCCTCAACAAATGGAAGGAGAAAAACAATCAGCCTCCGCTTTCGCAAGATGACCTATTGATCAAGTTGTTTGATGAAGTAAAATACATATGGCCGCAAATGGGCAATCCTCCATTGGTAACTCCCTACAGCCAGTATGTGAAAAATGCTGCACTGGTCAATGTCATGCAAATGGAAAAAGGCAAGGAGCGTTGGTCGCTGCTGGACGACAATACATGGAGCATGATCCTGGGCAAATCAGGAAGGGTGCCGGGTGAAGTGAGCCAGGAACTTAAAAACTTAGCCAAAGAACAAGGCAGGGAATTCTTTGATGGAAACCCCTCTGATCTGGTAGAAGACTGTCTCGATGATCTAAGGAAAGAAATGGCTGAAAAAGGCTGGGATACAGGTCAGGATGACGAAGAGCTACTGGAGTATGCCCTCCACCCCACTCAGTATGAGGACTATAAATCAGGAAAAGCCAAGCAGGCATTCGAGGCTGACCTGGCCAAGAGAAAAGCTGAGGCTGAAGCACCTGTAGCGGCCCCAGCCGAAGGAGGTAGCTATGATCTGGGACCAAAGGCCATTGATGTAGATGTCAATGGAGAGAAATTCCATGTGACAATTTCCTACGGTGGAGAAAGTGCCCCTACATCAACCGATGCCCCTGCTTCCGCTGCCCCGGCCCCTTCATCCAATGGAGTTGCGAAGGAAATACTTGCACCGCTAGAAGGGAAGGTTTACCTCACTAAGGACTCCTCCGAAACACCTAAGAAAGTAGGAGATCAGGTCAGTGAAGGAGACATCATTTGCTACATCGAGGCGATGAAAGTGACGAATGCCGTGAAGGCCGATAAGTCAGGAACGATTGTAGAAATATGTTTAAAAGACGGGGATGATGTTTTTGATGATGACGTCCTAATGAAACTAAACTAAGGGATGGAGTTGATCAAAAAGATTTATGAGATGACGGCCATTGGGTCGTTAGCCGGGTCTCCTGAGACCATTTTGATGATCGTAGTGGCTTTTGGGCTGCTCTATTTGGGTATCAAAAAACAATACGAACCATTACTTCTTGTGCCCATTGCCTTTGGCGTCCTACTGGCCAACTTCCCAGGTGGTGAGATGGGTGTGGTGAAACTTGAGGGGCACCCGGATCTACTTACGATCGCTAGAGAGCATGGCATCATGAATTTTCTTTATTACTCCCTGATAAAGACAGGCTTTCTTCCTCCCGTGATCTTCATGGGAGTAGGTGCCCTAACGGATTTTGGGCCAATGCTTAGGAATCTTCGTTTGGCTTTCTTCGGTGCTGCTGCGCAAATCGGAATCTTCTCAGTAATTTTTGCGGCTATAGCCATGGGCTTCACTGCTAAAGAAGCGGGGGCGTTAGGAATTATCGGTGGAGCTGATGGACCTACAGCCATTTACACCACCATTAAATTAGCTCCGCACCTCCTAGGTCCGATAGCCATTGCTGCCTATTCGTACATGGCTCTGGTACCCGTGATTATTCCTTTGGTTGTGAAGTTTACCATGACTAAAGGGGAGCTCACCATCAACATGAAAAAACAGGACAAATTATTCCCTTCAAATAATCCGATTAAAAACATGCAGGCGGTGAAAATCCTGTTTCCGATTGTTCTTGGTACTCTCGTAGCGATTATGGTGCCCTCAGCTACCCCATTGGTGGGAATGCTCTTATTTGGAAACCTGGTCAAGGAAATTGGAAGCACTACTTTCCGCTTGTCGGATGCTGCCTCCGGGTCAATCATGAATGCAGCTACAATCTTCCTCGGACTTACTGTGGGAGCAACCATGACTGCTGAAGCATTCTTGAAAGTACAAACCCTAATGATCGTAGTAGGTGGCTTCATTGCGTTCGCTATATCGATTGCAGGGGGGATTTTGGCCGTGAAGGTTTACAATATTTTCGCGAAGAAGAAGATCAACCCTTTGATCGGAGCAACAGGCCTTTCTGCAGTACCCATGGCCTCACGTGTTGCCAACGACATTGCGCTCAAGCATGATTCCTCCAATCATCTTTTGCAATACGCTATGGCCAGCAACATCTCCGGCGTAATAGGATCAGCTGTGGCTGCGGGAGTCTTGATTAGTTTTTTGGGGTAGTATTTGACCAGAGGCATTAAATAATTTGCAATGACCAATATTTAATCTATTTTTGCATCGAAATAATGATTTCAAGAACGAGGGGACTAACGTCCCCTCTTTTTATGGTTAAAATTTTGGCAAACGAAGTAGCAGATAAGATCAGGAGTTTTGTAGAGGGTTTGATCAAAGATCAAACCGACATTTTTTTGGTGGATATCATCAAAAAGGGACAAAACAGAGGAGGTAAAGTGATCGTATTGCTTGATGGGGATCAGGGCATTTCCATCGATCGATGTGTAGAGGTGAGTCGTTCTGTTTCCAGGTACCTGGATGAAGAAGTCGAGCTCACAGAATCGCTGACCCTTGAGGTATCTTCGGCCGGGTTGGATCATCCGCTCAAGCTCAAAAGACAATACCATAAAAATATAGGAAAGTCATTGAGGGTAACACTCAATGATCAAACTGAAGTGACCGGTGTCCTGGAGTCGTCTGATGAGGACAAAATTCTGATGAAGACGCCCGGCACTAAAAAGAAACCAGCTGAGGAAATCGAAATAAAGTATGAAAACATTAATAAGACTATTGTGTTAGTTTCTTTCAAATAAAAAAATGGATAGTAGCGTACTAATAGAATCCTTTTCGGAATTTGCCAAGAGCAAGAACGTCGACAGACCCACCATGATCAGAATACTCGAGGATGTATTCAAGACCATGATCCGAAGAAAGTTTGAATATGATGACAATTTTGACATCATCATCAACGTGGACAAAGGAGACCTTGAGATCTGGCGATTCAGAGAAATCGTGGACGACAACTCTGAAGACATCTGGGATCACGACAAGATCAGCCTGAGCGAAGCCCAAAAAATTGAGCCCGATTTCGAAATTGGTGAAGAAGTAGCCGAGGAGGTCAAGCTGATCGATTTTGGACGTAGAATGGTGATGACGGCCCGTCAGACCCTTATCCAAAAAATCAAAGACCTGGAGAAAGACATTCTTTTCCAAAAGTACAAGGACCTTGTAGGCGAGATCATCAATGGCGAAGTTTACCAGGTGCTGAGCCGTGAGGTACTACTGATCGACGCAGAAGGAAACGAGCTCACTATCCCTAAAAACGAACAAATCAGTAAAGATCGCTTCCGCAAGGGGGAATCTGTACGAGCAATCGTTGACCGGGTGGAAATCATCAACGGAAACCCAAGAATTATCCTTTCCAGGGTTTCTCCTACCTTCCTCGAGAGACTATTCGAAAGTGAAGTCCCTGAGGTGTACGACGGCTTGATTACCATCAAAAAGGTAGTTCGCGAGCCTGGCGAAAGAGCTAAAGTAGCTGTTGAGTCTTACGACGACCGTATCGATCCGGTAGGTGCTTGTGTGGGTATGAAAGGATCAAGAATCCACAGCATCGTTCGTGAGCTCCAAAACGAAAACATTGACGTAATCAACTATACTGAAAACCTCGATCTATACATTGCAAGAGCGCTAAGTCCTGCGAAGCTATCGAGCATCAAGATCGAAGAAGAGAACAAAAGAGTTTCTGTTTACCTGAAACCCGATCAGGTCTCATTGGCCATCGGTAAAGGCGGACAAAACATCAAACTGGCGAGCAAGCTGGTAGACATGGAGATCGACGTATACAGAGAGCTCGACGGACAAGAAGACGAGGATGTGGCCTTGACTGAATTTGCCGATGAAATCGAAGATTGGATCATCGAAGAGCTTCGTCGAATTGGCTTGGACACAGCAAAGAGCGTCCTCAATCTGTCAAGCGAAGAACTCCTCAGACGTACTGATTTAGAGGAAGAAACGATCGGAGACGTAGTTGAGATTCTGAAAAAAGAATTTGAACAATAGACAGAATTAAAGTAAATCGCATAAGAATACAGTAATACATGGCAGAAGGCAAAATGATCAGGTTAAACCAAGCAGCAAGAAAGTTAAATGTCGGGATAGACACCGTCATTGATTTCCTTGGGCAAAAAGGGTTCGAAATTGACCGAAGTCCTAACACTAAAATTACGCCTGAACAGTTCGACCTGCTGTCCAAAGAGTATGCTGATTCTGCTCATGAAAAGGAGGAAGCCTCAGAGTTGGTTATTGGCTCTAAATCAGGAGATAATGTCGTCATCAAAGCCGACGTAGCAAGTCCGAAAGAGGAGACCAAAGCTGAAGAGGAAATCCGAATCACAGACAATACTCAGGTCACTACGGAAACGCCTGAGGAAACGCCGGCCAAGCCCGAAACTGAGGAGGCGAAATCGGACGGACCTAAGCTCCAGGGCATCAAGGTAGTAGGCAAAATAGATTTGGACAAAGGCAAGAAGAAAGAGCCCGAGCCCAAACCTGAACCTGAACCCGAGAAGAAAGAGGAACCTAAAAAGGAAGAGCCGAAAGCCGAGGAACCCAAAAAAGAAGAGTCTGTCAAAGCTCCAGAGCCGGAAAAGAAAGAAGAATCGACCATCAAAGCGAAGGCTGATTCTCTAAAAGGACTGAAGGTATTGGGTAAGATAGAACTTCCCAAGCCGGCTGAAAAGTCTTCTCCGGTAGCTTCGTCAGACTCTAGAGACGGTGAGAAGAAGAGACCAAGAAAACGGATCAGCTCCAGCAAAGGCCCCTCTGACAACAGACGAGGAGGCAAAGGCCAGGACAAGAAGAAAAAGGTCATTAAGGAGGAGCTTTCCGATAAGGAAATCCAGGATAAGATCAAGGCAACTCTCGCCAAGCTTAGCGGAGGAGGATCCGGAGGCGGTGTAAGCCGATCCAAGTACAGAAAAGAAAAACGATCTGCCATTGCTGATGCGCAAGAAGAAAAGCTTGCACAAGAGCAGGAAGAATCGAAAATACTTAAAGTCACCGAATTTGTGTCGGCCAATGACCTGGCCAGCCTGATGGACGTATCGGTGAACGAAATCATCTCGATGTGCATGTCCCTTGGCATGTTTGTTTCGATCAACCAACGACTGGACGCTGAATCCATCACGATTATCGCTGATGAATTTGGCTTCAATGTGGAATTCACAACGGAAGATGAAAAAGTCGATGTGGTCGAGGAGGTCGATACAGAAGAGTCACTCGAAGATCGAGCACCGATCGTTACGATCATGGGACACGTTGACCATGGTAAAACCTCATTGCTGGATTATATCCGTGATGCCAGTGTGACAGAGGGAGAAGCCGGAGGTATCACGCAGCACATCGGTGCATACGACGTGATGACACAATCAGGTAAGAGGATTGCATTCCTGGATACACCGGGTCACGAAGCGTTTACCGCGATGCGTGCTCGGGGTGCAAAGATTACAGATATTGTAATCATCGTGGTGGCTGCGGATGATGACGTAATGCCTCAAACCAAGGAAGCCATCAATCACGCTCAGGTGGCCGGTGTTCCGATCATCATTGCTATTAACAAGGTTGATAAACCGAATGCCAACCCTGACAAAATCAAGGAATCTTTATCAGGAATAAACATTCTGGTCGAAGACTGGGGTGGAAAATATCAATGCCAGGAGATTTCGGCTAAGACAGGTCAAGGTGTAGAAGACCTTCTGGAAAAAGTGCTTCTTGAAGCTGAGCTGCTGGAGCTAAAAGCCAATCCGGAGAAAAAGGCTGTGGGTTCTGTAATAGAAGCTACCCTGGACAAAGGACGAGGCTACGTGACTACCATAATGGTACAGTCCGGAACCTTGCAGGTCGGTGATGTACTGCTGGCTGGTTCTTATTTTGGTAAGGTCAAGGCGATGTTTGACCATACCGGTAAAAAATTGAATAAGGTAGGTCCATCGACTCCTTGTCAGATGCTGGGTCTCGATGGAGCACCGCAGGCTGGCGACAAGTTCAACGTAATGGACTCAGATCGTGATGCGAGAGAAATTGCCAACAAGCGTGAGCAAATCGAACGTGAGCAAAGCATCCGTACCAAGAAACATATTACTCTTGATGAAATCGGGCGTAGATTGGCGATCGGCTCGTTTAAGGAGCTCAACGTAATCGTAAAAGGTGACGTGGATGGTTCTGTAGAGGCCTTGTCCGACTCATTACTGAAACTTTCTACCAACGAGGTTCAGGTAAACATCATTCATAAAGGTGTGGGTCAGATCTCCGAATCAGACGTGCTGTTGGCTTCTGCCTCAGATGCGATCATTATCGGATTCCAGGTACGACCGTCAGGTGGTGCCAAAACCATCGCTGAAAAGGATGAAATTGAAATTCGATTGTACTCTATCATCTACGATGCGATCAACGAGGTGAAAGATGCCATGGAAGGACTTCTTGCGCCTACGGTAGAGGAGGTCATCACCGGAAACATCGAAGTTCGGGATGTATTCAAGATATCGAAAATCGGTACTGTGGCGGGATGCTATGTGACCGATGGTTATGTCAAGCGTGCCAACAACATTCGTCTGATCCGTGATGGTATCGTGACCTACGAGGGCGAGATCAACCAATTGAAGAGATTCAAAGATGATGTGACCGAAGTGAAAAATGGATACGAATGCGGTATCAGCATTAAGAGCTTCAACGACATCAAAGTTGGTGACGTGATCGAAGGATACGAGCAGAGAGAAGTTAAGCGTACACTTTAAGTCCGTGGAAGCGATAAACCTAATCGCTACAAATCTTATCTACCTTCTTAGTCTGACACTACTGATAGGACTTTTTTACAAGCCCTGGGTGGTACTTTGGTGGATGAGTACGCAAAATCGGTTGATGGTTTTGAAATATTATGGCTCTGCCCTGATTATTTCGATAATCATTAAAATATTGACGGCCTGATGGCCTAAGTAACGTAGAGAAGCTATATTTGCGCTCTCGTTTGGACTCGTAGCACAACTGGATAATGCACCTGGTTACGGCCCAGGAGATTGGGGGTTCGAATCCCTCCGAGTTCACAGGAGACAAAAGCCTTGGCAGCATGCCAAGGCTTTTCTGTTATAGGAATGAGTCAATTCGGAGAATTGAGCTACGTTTCTATAACAGAAAAGTATTTTGCGTAGCAAAAGGGCTTTTGTATCGGAATTTTGACCAAAAGAGGGATCGCCAAAGGCCATCCTGATATCACTGCCAATTCCCTCAATCTCCGAAATGTCATTTCCGACCTTACTTCATATTTTTTTATGACAATTGTCAGTTAATTATTTTACTTCTTGTGCTAATCTTGTACCATGGCCGTCAAGCTCATGTCGATACTGCTTATTTCTACCATCCTCTTTAGGCCGGTGATGAGCGCATACATGATCATCGACTATGAGATCAATAAGGATTACATTTCAAAATACCTCTGTGAAAACAAGGATCGCCCTGAGCTAAAATGTCAGGGGAAATGTTATCTGATGCAAAAGCTTAAAAAAAGTGCGGCTGAGAAAGAGGAGCAAAAGACCAAGCATATGAGCCAAATCAGCAAGATAGAAGTCATGGCGCTGAATCAGCTCGTAAAGTTTGGCTTTTCCAATCATGTGCTCTTCAAAATCCTCACTCCCGTGATCATCACCCTACACAACGGGTATGAGCTGGGCGTTTTCAAGCCTCCGATTCGATAATTACACACCAGGGAAATGGCCACTTCGGGCTATTTCAGCATCATTTTTTTATCAATATTTAGTCGGGACACATCGTCTCGAATATCACTTGGGCTATTGGTGAAGAACCTAATCCATTGGCCTAAAACAAAAATTACTATAATGAAAAAATTACCAATAAAGAATTGGGTGGCTGCTTTGGCCGTACTATTTGTATTCGCATGTTCAGAAGAAAGTGACCCAGTCCTCCCCGACCCAAATGAGGGACTTATTGAAGTAGCGTCACAGTCTATTGCAGAGTCTGAGTATGAGGTTAGAATGTTTTTAGCAGAAGGCCAGGAACTAGAGGTTGGCTACAACAAACTCTCCCTTGGATTATTCGACGGTGAAGGAAATCACGTAAGCAATGCCCATCTCAGCATCATGCCGATGATGACAATGATGGAAATGAGCCATAGCTCCCCCTACGAGACCATGGATCATGAAATGGGGTCGGACAAGTACCAGGAATTTGCCGTAGTGTTTGTAATGCCCTCTGGAGAAATGGGAAGCTGGGCACTAGAAGTGACAGCACACATAATGGACGAAAGCTTCTCTGGAGAAGCCAGCCTGTCTGTGGATGTTTTGAATCCGGAAATAGCAAAAATGAAAGCAATGGATCTTGGAGAAAACGGAAGGATCTTCATTTCGCTCGTCGGTCCGGCTGATCCTATCGTAGGCAGCAATGATTTTGAGATCGTCATCCACGAAAGAGAAAGCATGATGTCGTGGCCTGCGATCACCGACTATAGCATTGAAATCGAGCCGGAAATGCCGGCCATGGGACATGGTTCGCCAAACAATGAAAACCCCGTTCACCAACAGCTGGGTCATTACAAAGGCCTGGTCAACTTCACGATGACCGGAGAATGGGTGGTGCATGTCACCATCAACGAAGGCAGCAACCAAATTGCTGAAACAGATTTTGAAATAGTGTTCTGATAAAAGTCGACCTGGAAGACCTCCATCTTTCAGGTCACTTTTCTTATTTATAAAAGTGAAAAAAATACTTGCACTATCGGCCTTATTGATTTCCAGCCAATATTTATTGGCACAGGACACCTACGACGCATGGCTGGATTCGCTCAGTCAGGAAAACTACGTGGGCATGGAGATCACCCTGGACGAGATGGTGCTCAACGCACATGATTCCTTGTGCAGTACGACGTACGGTTTTTATAAAAACAATCCGCTCAATAGTACTGACGACATCCTGTCAAGGCTGCCCAGTGTCTCAATGATCCGCCGAGGCAACTACGCCTGGGAGCCTACCCTCAATGGCCTCAGTGGCGGACAAGTCAATGTGGCGATCGATGGCATGAGGATGTTTGGTGCCTGTACGGACAAAATGGATCCCGTTTCTTCCTACGTGGAGCCCAACAACCTGGAGAGCATTCAGGTAGAAAAGGGCAGTTCGGGCAATGAGTTTGGCAGCTCCGTGGGTGGATCCGTGGCGTTTAAGCTAAAAAGGCCCAGGTTCAACTCCGGATGGAGCGGTGGCGTGGGTACACGTTACGAGTCTGTATCCAATGGATTTAGCCAAACCGCCTCACTCAACTATGGAAAAGAAAAATTTGCCATCCGGGCCAATGGAAGCTATAGAAATTACCAGGACTATACAGATGGCACAGGACAGGAGGTCTTTCCTTCAGGCTATGAAAAAACGAATCTATCGCTAGCAGGCTCATACCGTATTAAGAACACCCAGATTGTCAGTGTGGATCTGTTAATTGACAATGCATACGATGTAGGATATCCCGGCCTTCCCATGGATGTCGCTTTCGCGAAAGCAAAAATGGCCGCCATGAGCTATGTGCTATGGGAACCCACACCACACATCGAACAGTTGGAAATCAAAGGATATGTGAACAGCATTGATCACTTGATGGATGACTCCAAACGTGCCGATGTGCCTGTCAGAATGGATATGCCGGGCCGTACCCAGACTTTTGGGGCGTACGCCGTGGCAGACCTCAAGCGACTCCAAAAACACAAGATCAAAGTAAAGCTGGACTGGTACGAGACCCTTGCTTATGCCGACATGACCATGTTCATCCCCAACGAAATCGATATGTTCATGATCACGTGGGGCGATATCAAAAGGAGCGACCTGGGGTTGTTTGCCACCGACAATATATCCTTGTCGAAAAAGCTGCTGCTTAATGTAAATGTCCGAATGGAATATGCCACTACCGATATGACCAATGAAATGGCTCGTCAGCAGTTCTCAGTTTTTGGATACTCTGATGAAGACTATACCTCAACAGAGGTGGTGATCAATTCCGGTGCGGCACTTTCGTATTCATTGAGTAAAAAGTTGAACACCACATTGAACCTTAGCTATGGAGAGCGGCTCCCATCCTCATCCGAGCAGTTTGGTTTTTACCTCTACAACAGCTTTGACGGCTTTGACTATATAGGCAACCCAAACATCCGAAAAGAAAAATCAACTCAGGTAAGTGCTTCGCTCGATTACACAATAGACAATAAGCTCCAGATCAACCTGGATGGATTCTACTATTGGTTTGACGATTATATACTAGGACTGATAGACGAAAACCTGGACGCCATGACCATTGGAGGCCGGGGTGTGAAGGTGTATCAAAACCTCGAGGGAGTGACCTATAAAGGATTCAATGCAGAAGTAGTCGCTAGTCCGAGTACTCACTTTCAGTTTTTGTACAACCTAAAGGCGACCTATGCCGATGACGGAGAGGGAATGCCCTTACCGCTGATTCCACCGTTGAAGTCCTACCTGACGCTGATCGGCCAGGTGAAGGGCTACAAGCTGCAGCTCGAAGGGGAGTGGTCATCTGCCCAGGATCGAATCAACGCTGAAGCGGGCGAACAGGCTACAGACTCCTATCTACTGGCCCATATGCGATTGAACAAAACGTTTGATCTGAAGAACACCAAACTCAGCACATCTCTTGGAGTAGAGAATATTTTTGATCAGGACTATAGGGATCACATGGACTGGGGCGGCATCCTCCGGCCGGGCAGAAACTTCTATGCCTCACTCAACTTTAGTTTCTGAAACGTGCATCAAAAGGCCTCATTAATTCGGGGATTTTGTAAATCAAAGCATGTGGCGTAATTTCCACCCACAATTACTTTATTTCTGTCAGCGATGATACAGTTCATATTGCCTGGTTTCTCGGGCCTCCTTCGTCGATCCATTCCGGGTCTATTATTTCTAATCATCATTAGCTCGTGCTCGGATCAAAGAGAAGCTCCTTTCGGCATATCCTCAGACAGTGTCCAATTATTCGAAAAGGTGGACGCAGAACTAACAGGCATCCGCTTCAATAACCTGATCACTGAAGATGAAAAAAACAACTATTACACATTCCCCTACTACTACAATGGCGCGGGTGTCTCTGTAGGTGACATCAACAACGATGGCCTGCCTGACTTGTATTTTGTTGGAAATATGATCCCCAACAAAATGTATTTGAACAAAGGCAATTTTGAATTTGAGGACATTACGGTAAAGGCCAATTTGGTAGGCTTGGGCCCTGTAGCCTGGGAAACCGGAGTGACCATGGCAGACGTCAATGGGGATGGTTTTCTTGATATTTACCTATGCCGCTCCGGACTCAAGGGAGATCGGAAAAATTCCCTGTTCATCAACAACGGTGATCTGACCTTCACAGACCGGGCCCGAGAATATGGACTGGCCGATGATGGATTCTCCACCCATTCGGCCTTTTTCGACTATGACCTGGATGGTGATCTGGATATGTACCTCACGAATCATCCGATGACCTTTCACCTCAGTGATGAGGAGAAAACCAGGTTCCAGCAGCAGACACCCAAAGAATTTGCCGACAAACTCTATCAAAACCAGGGCTCCCAATTTGTGGATGTAACGCAAGAGGCTGGCATTCCTTATTTCCATGGATATGGCCTGAGCAATACCATCGCAGACATCAATAATGACGGATGGCCTGACATCTTTGTGACGAACGATTTCACCGAGCCGGACGTGATGTTCATCAATCAGCAAGATGGCACATTTAAGGAAGGCATTCAGGCGACCACCCGGCATATTTCGCTCTTTTCTATGGGAAGCGATATTGCGGATTTCGACAATGACGGATGGATGGACATCCTGGTGGTGGATATGATGGCGGAGGATCATCGCAGGCAGAAATCCAACATGAGTGCCATGAACCCAAAGAAGTTTTGGAATCAGGTGAACAAAGGCTATCACTATCAGTACATGCAAAACGTACTGCAGCGCAACAATCAGAACGGAACCTTTAGCGATGTGGCGCAAATGGCCGGCCTTCATTTCACAGACTGGAGCTGGAGCCCTCAGTTCGCTGATTTTGACAATGACGGATGGAAAGATGCCTACATTACTAATGGGATCATTCGCGAGACACGAAACAACGACCAGCGGATCAAACGGGACAGCATTCTAAAGGTCAGGCCCAATATTTCAAACCTCGAAATGCTCGACCTGATGCCTTCTGAAAAAATCCCCAATTACCTGTACAAAAACCAAGGGGAC
Organism: Reichenbachiella sp.; assembly: GCA_965222305.1. GTDB lineage: Bacteria > Bacteroidota > Bacteroidia > Cytophagales > Cyclobacteriaceae > Reichenbachiella. The sequence continues at coordinate 4,137,733 of OZ244943.1, read as the reverse complement.
TACACCTTTGGCAACAATACTCAGACCTGGGGACTGAATGAACCCGGCTTTTCTACTGCATCGGTATATGCAGACCTAGACAATGACGGAGATTTGGATCTGGTCGTGCACAACAACAACTCAGAGGCGTGGCTGTACCAAAACAAAGAGCAGGAGCGTGTCCGAAATCACTATCTGAAAGTGAGTCTTGAGGGTGATCAATCAAACACTTTTGGGTTAGGCAGTCGTGTGGAAGTCTATGCGGATGGAAAAAAACAAGTTCAGGAATTGACTTTGTCCAGAGGATACCTGTCGTCCGTAGAGCCAAAGCTTCATTTCGGGATGGGCGATATAAGCACCATCGACAGCCTGACCGTTACATGGCCGGGTCAGAAAATACAAGTGCTGAAGAACGTCAAAACAGATCAGCATTTGACACTGAAATATGAAGACGCTGAGGACAAAAAGGCCAAAGCAACCAGACCCAAGTACATGCTCACCCAGGTCGCAGAGCAGCTCAATCTAAAACACAAGCACATCGAAAACGAATTTGATGACTATGCCCGACAGGTACTGCTTCCTCACAAGATGTCGCAGTTTGGGCCGCCGATGGCTGTGGGTGATATTGACGGGGATGGCGATGAAGATCTCTTTGTAGGGGGATCGGTCGGGTCTGCCGGGGTGATCTTTAAGCAAAACCAAAAAGGAACCTTTGATAAAATTGAAGCCCCGTTTTTTGCCCGGGATAAAGATTACGAAGACATGGGGGCGGTGTTTTTTGATATCGAAAACGATGGGGACTTGGATCTCTATATGTCCAGCGGTGGCAATGAGTACGAAGCCTATTCCAATAAATATCAGGATCGATTGTATCTAAACGACGGCCGGGGGAATTTCAAGAAAGACAATAAAAGAATCCCGGATTTGAAAATTAGCAGTTCACAGGTCAGGGCGGCGGATTACGATCAGGATGGAGATATGGATTTATTTGTAGGTGGACGACTGGTTCCCGGCCAATACCCACAACCGGAAAGCAGCTATCTGCTGGAAAACCGAGATGGAACACTCATCAATGTCACCGATGAAATCGCCGAGCCTCTGAAAAATATTGGTCTGGTCACTGACGCTATCTGGACAGACATCAACAATGACAAACAATTGGATCTGGTCTTGGTAGGTGAGTGGATGCCCGTAACGATACTTATGAACAGCGAAGGCCAATTCACTGACCAAACCGAAGCATACGGACTAAGCAAAGAAGTGGGCTGGTGGTACAGCATCAATCAGGGTGATTTTGACGGAGATGGCGATATCGACCTGGTCGGCGGCAACCTGGGCCTCAACTACAAATACAAAGCTTCACATGAGGCTCCATTTTATGTTTTCTCCGATGATTTTGATCAGAATGAGGCCATGGACATCGTGCTAGCCAACTCCGGCCATGGGGAGCTTTACCCTGTGCGGGGACGCGAGTGCTCGTCTCAGCAGATTCCGGGTATTAAGAAAAAATTTAAAAACTACGATCTGTTCTCCAATGCGACCCTACAGGACATCTATGGTGAAAGTAACCTTGATAATTCGCTCAGTTATGGAGCAACCTACTTTGCCTCTTGCTTCCTGGAAAACATCGATGGGGAGGAGTTTGAGTTATCCGCACTCCCCTCGCAAGCGCAGTTTTCATCTGTCAATGGCATCATATCAGAAGACGTCAATGGAGATGGGATCCTGGATCTAGTCATTTCCGGAAACCTACATCCTGTGGAAGTAGAAACGCTCCGAAATGATGCGAGTATTGGGCTGGTATTGACGGGCAATGGTGATGGTACTTTTGAAGCCCTGGATGCCGGCGAAAGTGGTTATTTCACCCCGGGTGATGTAAAGAATCTGGCGATGATCAATACGCAACTGGGAAAAGTGGTCCTTGTGGCCAGCAACAACGACTATATGCAGGCCTTTTTGTTGAACAACAAATAATGGTGTTCCGCACAAACCAAGAATCTATTCTGCTAGCTTTGCCATCGTTTGATTCACACTTTTGGTCATGAATATTAAAACATCAAAGTACCTGTATTGGTTTGTGTCGTTTACCTCGATCGTGATCATCTTCATGACCATCTACTACTATATGGGAGGTTTTGATCCTATCAAAGTCTCACATACCGGAAAGGCCAACTACGCTATAGCCGGTAAATGGCTGAAAGGCCATGTCACCAATACCCAAGAGGGCCTCCTTTTCAACGAAATAAAGGAGACGGTGCTCAACAAAAAAGTGGACGGTGAGCTGTGCATTGTAAACTACCAAAACGACACCCTGGAGGATAGGGAGATCGCACGCTTCATCGGTGTGCTCCTAAAAAACGAAATCGCTGCGATACCCTCAGACCTGGAGATCGTAGAGATCACCAGTGAGGATTCTTTCATGGCGGCCCTTACCATGCATCCTCTGGTCATGCCCAATAGCGAGAAAACCGAACAAATGATTCTGGACTCGGCGGCGGCTCATTCCATACCCCTCAAGAAGATGACCCTGGAGGTTTTATACCCTGACAATTCGGTGATTATCCAGATGTTTTCAGAGGATTAGATCTCGTCCTCAACAGACTGCTGCTCTCTCTGTATCTGCTTGTCATATAGTGTTTTGTACACTCCCTCATGAGCGATCAAGTCTGCATGAGTTCCTTGCTCTACAATCCGACCCTCGTCCAACACTATGATCTTATCAGCCAACTGAGCAGAAGATACCCTATGCGAAATGATGACCGTAGTGCGGTTTTGCATGATGGTCTTCATGCTGTTGAGGATTCGGTTTTCTGTCTTGGTATCCACAGCAGACAAGCTGTCGTCCAGGATCAAAATCTTCGGTTCACGCACAATGGCCCGGGCAATCGACACCCGCTGTTTCTGTCCTCCTGATAGGGTGATGCCCCTCTCTCCAAGCATCGTTTTGATCCCATCAGGAAAAGACTTTAGGTTTTCCTCGAGATCAGCATGGGCTACGGCCAAATTAATTTGTTCGTCAGTCAGCACTCCATTCCCAAAAGCTATATTGTCCTTGATCGACTCAGAGAACAAAAAGACATCCTGGGGTACGTAGCCTATGCTGGCGCGCAGATTGGAAATCCTGTGATCAGAGATAGGTATGTGGTCCACTTGTATCGAACCGCCACTTACATCGTACATTCTACAAATCAGGTTGGCGATCGTACTTTTTCCAGACCCTGTAGTTCCGATGATGGCTATAGACTGCCCCGCAGACACCTCAAAGCTCACATTTTTAAGGGCTTGAATTCCGCTATCGGGGTAAGTGAAGCTCACATCGTCAAACACCAGGTTACCCTCGATTTCTTTGTCAATGTTCTTTTCAGAAACAATATCGTTTTTGGCACCCAAAAACTCATTAATTCTTTTTTGAGAGGCTGCTGCACTTTGTATGATACTCGTGATCCACCCAAGGGCAGTCACCGGCCAGGTGAGCATATTCACATAGATGATAAACTCAGCAATATTTCCTAAACTCAAGGTTCCCGCCAAGACACCATTCGATCCCACGTACACGGTGAGTATCACACTCAGCCCGATCAGGCTCATGATGAGCGGAAAGAACAAAGCCTGCACAAAAGCAAGACTTAGCGATTTCTCCTTGTACTCCTCGCTGACGGTCGCAAACTTCCGGTCATAATCCGACTCCCTCACAAACGCCTTGATCACCCTGATACCAGAAAATGCCTCCTGCACAAAAGTTGACAAGCCGGACAGGCTTTTTTGGATCTGCTCTGATCGATGATTTATGATGTTGTTGACATAATAAATGCTGAAGGATAAAAACGGCAGCGGGATCAATGAATACAGCGTCAGTTCCGGGTCAATGGAAAACATGAACGGGATGACGATCATAAACATGGTGGCCAGGTTGATACCATACATGATCGCCGGGCCAATGTACATCCGCACCTTGCTCACATCCTCGGAGATACGGTTCATCAGGTCACCCGTATTGTTTCTTCGATAGAAGCTCAGCGGCAGGGTCTGATAGTGCTCGTAGATTTCATTTTTTAGGTCGTATTCTATGAGGCGAGACATTACGATGATGGTCTGCCGCATAAAAAACATAAAAACACCCCGAAGCAATGCAGAAACCAAAATGATCAGCCCAAAAATGACAATGCTGGAAATAAATACATTATAAGCCCCTTCCTGACTAACAAACCCTTCCAGTCGATGATATACACCAAAGCTATCTTGTATTAGGTCGAAAGAATGCCTCACCACCACTGCGGGTATCACACCAAATAGATTCGCTATAATGATGAAAATTGTACCCAGGATCAGGTACCATTTGTATTTGTAGATGTACTTATTAAGATGGGCGAGTTCCTTCATAGGCAATTATTTGGCGTACGCCAAAACGCAATAATACTAACATACAACGGGATAGCATTTTGATTGTTTGTATAATCATCCAATTGACAATAGCCGATGAGTAATTTCTCCCACAGACCCTAAAAACCGCTAAAAAAATTACATTTGTACAACAACACACCCAGGTATGATCACTAAAGAATTGACATCAAAATCGAACACCTCCCTGTTTTCTGTCATGGAGGAAATGAACCACGAGCAGGTGGTTTTCTGTCACGACGAAAAGACTGGACTCAAGGCAGTCATCGCTATTCATAACACCGTATTGGGCCCTTCGATGGGCGGCACCCGTATGTGGAACTATCAGGACGACAATGAAGCCATCACGGATGCACTTCGGCTTTCCCGAGGCATGACGCTCAAAAATTCCATAGCCGGTCTGAATATCGGCGGTGGCAAAGCCGTGATCATTGGCGACGCTGCCAAGATAAAAAACGAAGCCCTTATGCGACGGTTTGGCAAGTTTGTACACAGCCTTGGCGGCAAATACTACACAGCCGAGGATGTAAACATGAGCACCAGGGATATGGAATATGTGCGGATGGAAACACCGTACGTCACAGGCCTACCCGATTTCATGGGAGGAGCCGGAGATCCTTCGCCCTTCACCGCCTATGGTGTATATATGGGTATGAAGGCTGCCGCCAAAAGGGCCTATGGAAGTGATTCGCTGACTGACAAAAAGGTATTGGTGCAAGGCGCCGGACAGGTCGGATCCTATTTAGTCGGGTACCTGGAGAAAGAGGGCGCTAAGGTTTTGGTTTCAGATATTTTTGAGGATAAGCTGTCTAAACTGGCCTCCAAGCATAAAATTGAGATCGTAGATCCGGGTACTGTATTTGATCAGACCATGCATATCTATGCACCTTGTGCCCTGGGAGGCACGCTTCACGACGAAAGCATTGAGAAGCTGACGTGCGATATAGTGGCAGGTGGAGCCAATAACCAGCTCCTGGATGAAAAAATTCATGACGAGGCGCTCGTGAGAAAAGGCATCCTCTATGGCCCGGACTTTTTGATCAACGGCGGGGGCATCACCAATGTGTACTATGAGTACGAGGGCAACTACAGCAAGGAGCGCGTCATGAGGCATACGGAAAAAATCTATGACACCACGCTCAGGGTATTTGACCTATGTGATAAGGAAAAGACCACTCCGCAGATGGCGGCGATCGAATTAGCCGAAAAAAGAATTCGATCAATTGGAAATATCAAACTAACTTTGTGAGCCCAATATTTTTAACTGAGCTTTAACAAATAGTTCCAAAAAATGCTCAACAGACGTTCTCTGCGTGTCAAAGGCATGCAAGCCATATTTGCTTACCAAACCAGCAAAGTTGCCGAGTACAACATTTGTCGACAAGCCGCGCAGGATCAGTTTTTGCCGGATCTAAACTCCATGGAGGAGCAAGACAAAGATGCACTGAAAGAAGACAGGGTACGAGTCGGAGAAGTTTACGACCAAATACACGAAAACAACACTTCTACAGAAGAGATTCGCCCGGAGCTGCTCAAAGAAGCCAATCACTACTTAGGGGTTTACAAATCTGCGCTTGGCGATATACAGGGGCAGGTCAAAAGAAGGATGATCGACAGCTTCAATGATCTATTTGGACTGTATATCAAGCTGCTCTGGCTGATCATCGATGTGGAAAAAACCATCACCGGCTCCAAGCAGAAAAGAAATAATCCGCACAACAATTTTGTGAGCAACTCAGTCATCAAGGCTTTGAAAGAATTTGGCGCACTCGAAGCTGAGAAGTCTAAAAAAAGCCTTGGCTGGGACGATGATACGCTGCGCACCTGGTACAAAGAGTTCATTCGCCCAAGCGATACCTATCAGAACTACGACAACCTGTCCAGTACGGATTTTGAAAAAGACCATGAGTTTGTCCTGGAATTTTACAAGTCCCTGGTATTCAAAAATGACCATGTCAACGACTACTTCGAATCCATAGACCTGGGTTGGACTGAAAATAAGACCATCCTGAAAAGCATGGTGCTGAAGACCATAAAATCGATCGAAAGCGAGGAAGACGAGCCACAGCTCATGGAGCTATCAAAAAATTGGGAAGAGGATTTGGGATTTCTAAAGAAACTCTACGACGAGACAATAGACAATGAAGACGAGTACGAGGACTTGATCAAGGAGAAGTCCAAAAACTGGGAGATCGACAGGCTGGCTATGACCGACAGGATCATTCTGGAGATGGCCGTGGCAGAACTCATCAACTTTCCGTCCATCCCTGTAAAAGTGACGATAAATGAATATATTGAACTATCGAAACAATATAGTACACCCAAGAGTAAACAATATGTAAATGGCCTTCTGGATGTACTATCGGTAGATTTGCAAAAAGAAGGTCTCGTGAAAAAAAGCGGAAGAGGATTATTAGACAATAAATAAAATGAGTAGAGGTTCAAATTCATTACTGGCATTTTTGATCGGCGCTGTAGCCGGCGGGCTCATGGGAGTTTTGTATGCTCCTGACAAAGGCACCAACACCAGGGATCGCCTTTCATTTCAGTTGGACAAGTTTAGAAAAAAACTAGACGATCTGATCGAAGACCTGGGCGATGAAACTGACGGCCTGGAAAACGAAGCCAAGTCACAAGGGAAAAAGGTAGTAGACGATGCCAAAGAAAAAGCCGAAAAGCTATTGGACGACGTAAACGGCCTTATTGACCAGATCAAAGGCTAAATACTACCAAAGGGTGTTAATCAATTGTTAATGACCAAAGGTCTGTTTTACCTATAGAGTAGGGTTTACTAAATTTGCCCCTTTGAAACAGATTTCGATCAAGCTAAATATTTATAGACATGAAAAGATTTAAACTATTTGCAATACTATTTGCAATGATCAGTGTGGTGTCATTCAGCTGCACCAATAAAGAGCTGGAAAGCCGCATCGCAAAATTAGAAGGCCGTGTGGCCGAGCTAGAGTCTAAGGGAGGGCTAAAAACAAAAGCACCAACTAAGTCTACGGCCAATAATTCCACAGCTAAGGCTACCAAAGAACCTGAGGTAAAACCTGATGGGCCACTTCCTGAGTTTACATTCGAAGAAGAACTGCATGACTTTGGTACAATTGATGAAGGTGAAGTGGTAGATCATACTTTCGTTTTCACGAATACAGGAGATGCTCCCCTATTGATCTCAGGTGCGAAAGGGTCGTGTGGATGTACTGTACCAGAGTGGCCTAAGGAACCTATCGCAGTGGGCGAACAAGGTGAAATCAAGGTGAAATTTAACAGCCGTAAAAAACCTGGAATCCAGAACAAAACGGTGACCATCACCTCAAATACTTTTCCTACTCAAAAGAGAATTAAAATCAAGGCAAATGTGACTCCTGCTCCTAAGGACGAGAAGGACCCTGCCTAATTAACTAAAACGAACAGACAGTAGATGTTAGAATTTATTTTGCTACAAGCAGCAGGCAAAGACAGTGGCATGTCGACCTTCATCATGATGGGACTCATGGCCGTTGTATTTTTTGTATTTTTCATTCGTCCCCAGCAGAAAAAGCAGAAGGATCAGAAAAAATACACCGAACAAGTAAAAAAAGGACAGAACGCAGTGACCGTTGGCGGTATTCATGGCAAGGTAGTTTCGGTCAACGAAGCGACAGTGACTTTGGAAATCGACAAAGGAGCGAAGATGACTGTAGAAAAATCCTCCATCTCGATGGAGCTGTCCAAAAAAGTGAACAACGAATAACCATGGGTGCCATGGCATGATATGAATATATTTAGGTTCTTTTTACCTGGATTCAAACAAAACTGGAAGGTAGTATTGCTCTCAGTAAGTGGAGCTGCTACCTTTTGGTTTTTTAATGCCATGAACAAAACCTATGACACGCGCATAGACTATCCGCTCAACTTCGTCTTTGAGCGAGACAGCGTGGTGGTGATCTCTCCTTTGGCAGAAACCATCAAAATCGACGTGTCCAGCGGTGGCTGGAATCTCATCCGAAAGACGCTCAAGATCACCGCAGACCCAATCAATATAGAACTCGAGAACCCAACCGACATAAAGTTCCTGACCCGGTCGAGCCTGATACCATTAGTAACCGATCAGTTGGGAGCCATCAACCTCACGTATATCGTGACGGACACACTCTACTTCGATATAGAAGAAAAAATCACAAAACGAGTCGCCCTGGCCGTAGACAGCACGACCATACCCCTGCGGGACAATTACAGGATCGTGACACCCATCGAGCTGTACAATGACTCTGTGACGGTGGTAGGCCCAAAATCGTATGTATCGCGATTGTCTAATGACATAGAGGTGTCGTTTGACGATCAGGAAATCTACAGTGATTTTGAGCGGGAATGCTCCTACCGCGTACACGAAATGATCAAAGTAGTACCGGAAAGGACTGTGGTCAGGTTTGATGTCTCCAGGTTTGTATTAAACGAACTGAGTGTTCCTATTGAGTTTCTTCACTTTCCCGAGGACTCGTCCGTCGTATCGAGCCAGTCAGACATCATAGTGTACTATACGGTGGACGAGGACTTTGAAAGCGAGGTGAGCAGCGCGGATTTTAGTGTCACTGTGGATTACAATATGATGAACGAACGTGATTCTACTGTGGCCCCTCTGCTGATGTACGCCCATGAAAGAGCCATCGACATAGTGCTCAATGTGGACAAAATTCGACTAGTTCCTAATCGTCAACCATGAAGAAAGTAGGAGTCACCGGGGGCATCGGTGCAGGCAAAAGTACCGTTTGTGAAATCTTCAAAGTCCTGGGCATACCCGTGTACAATGCCGACCAGCGAGCTAAACATCTAATGGCTAACGACCCGGAGCTCAAAGAAAATATCATAGCCGTTTTCGGTGAGGAGAGCTACATCAATGATCAGATCAACAGGGATCACCTCGCCAAAGTGGTATTCAACCATACCGATCAGATTTCCAAGCTCAATCTTTTGGTTCATCCTGCCGTCGGAAAGGATTTTGAGAAGTGGGTGGCCGAACAAGACAGTCAGTATGTGATCAAAGAAGCTGCTCTGCTGATAGAAACAGAATCATATAAAGAGCTGGATGTATTGGTCAATGTCATGACGGATGAAGAAACCAGGATCAACAGGGTGCTCAGCAGGGATAGTTTCCGCACCAAAGAAGAATTGGCGCAAATCCTCAAAAAACAAACGACTGATGAACTTAGGACCAAACTATCTGATCATTTGATTCAAAATGGTGAAAATGACCTATTAATCCCCCAGGTACTGAACCTACATCAAATTCTGAGCAACTAGTCCTTAGGCATCCTGAATACCGAATTACTGGCACCAATCCCTACAGCGATCTCACCAATGATCACATCGATCACCGGGTCATCGCCATGGTAGCGCTCCATCTTGTAGGGAAAAAGGAAATTGCCAAGTCGTTGGTAATTGGAATACAACACTTCTACATCCACCACCTGGCCATATAGGTCGGAATAGGTAACGACTTTCTTGAGTAGGAAATCCTTTTTGTCAATGAAGAAATCCACAACGCACAACCCTATGGTCATCCTTAGAATGTAATTGGGCTTTCGGTCGATATACCCCGATCCCTTCACTGTCAGGATTACGTCTTCACGATTTCGTAAGGTCAGTGGAGATCCAATGACCGACTCGATTAATAGACGCACAACCTCCAGGCTATCAAGTATCTGCGTTTCACCACTATTAGGGTACTGAACCCACGCCGTATCCCCATCGTATCCCATGACAAACGGTTCACCAATTTGTGTTCCTTCTTTTCTAATCTTGTAGGGTCGCTTTTTGATCTGCTCGTATTTTTGACCCTTGCCAAATCCATCTATCTCCGTGACTTCCATCTGCAGGGAGCGAATGGATTCCTGGGCTTGCTGGCCCATAGCTTTGAAGTGTCTTTCAAGAACAACATCCAGGTCTTGGCCTGAAGCGGCCAGGGATACAGTAAAGAATATGGCACTAAGTAGTATCGTCCTGATCATTGTAAGTGATTTATACGTATGATTTCTAAATTTAGAATGTAAATTAAGTTTTAATACAAAACTAGAAACCATGGCAATCCTAAAATCAGCATTGGCTCTCACTATTTCCCTTCTGGCATTTGAAGTGGCGGTCGCGCAACAGACAAAGTATGACATAGCATTTGATCTGTATGAAACCGGTGACCTGGAGCGCTCAAAGTTCATCCTCAACGATATTGAAGAATCCTACAGTGAAGATGCGAGATATTACCTGCTGCGTGGTTCTGTGTATTCAGAGCTTGGGGACAACGTTCTTGCCGTTGAAGATTTTATTAAATCCATTGAGCTCGATCCAAATTCTGCAGAAGCCTATTTCCAGAGAGGGTTTGCCTATTTCTCTGTTGGCAAGTACAACTTGGCGCTGGAAGACTTTAATGCGGTACTTGCCTTAGACCCTGATTATGTGGAAGCCTATGTCAATAGGGGAACGGTCTACTACAGTCTTGAGGATAAGGAAAACGCATGCAAGGATTGGAAGAAGGCCATAGATGCCGGAGCCTCTATTGGTCAGCTGCTGTATGATCAGATGTGTCAGTAGCGAGAGAATCACCGATTAGCTCAGCCAAATCTTTCACTTCTACCTCTCCTTCTTTTTCCTTGTTTTTGACTCCATCAGACATCATGGTCATGCAAAAAGGACATGCTGAGGCTATCACCCTTGCCCCTGTCTCCAGGGCTTCCTCGGTTCGCTCGATGTTGATTTCCTTATCTCCCTTTTCGGCATCCTTAAACATCTGCCCACCTCCGGCGCCACAGCACAGCCCTTGGGTTTTGCATCGCTTCATCTCCACCAAATCCGCATCCAAGGCTTCAAGTACAGCACGAGGTGCTTCGTAGATTCCATTGGACCTGCCCAGGTAGCACGAGTCGTGATAGGTGATTTTCTTGCCCGCATAGGGTCCACCCTCAAAGGTCAGTTTCCCATCGTTGATCAGCTGCTGCAAAAAAGTAGAGTGATGAATGACCTCATAGTTGCCGCCCAAATCGGGATACTCGTTCTTGATGGTATTGAAGCAATGAGGGCACGCAGTGACGATTTTCTTTATATCATAGCCATTGAGCACCTGGATGTTTGCCATCGCCTGCATTTGAAAAAGAAACTCATTTCCTGCTCGACGGGCCGGATCACCGGTGCAGGTCTCCTCTTCCCCCAGGACTGCAAAGTCTATCTTCAAAGCCTGGAGAATCTTGACGAAGGCCAGGGTCACCCTTTTGTATCTATCGTCAAATGATCCGGCGCATCCCACCCAAAAGAGCACTTCGGGAGATCTGCCTTCTGCTTTCAGTTCGGCTACAGTTTTCACACTCATATTATTCTGGGGTTTCTTGTTTAAGGTCATTGGCCCATTTGAACCGATCCGTCGGGGCAAACTTCCATGGAGCAAAATTGGTTTCAATGTTTTGGAACATAGCATTCCAGGAAGCAGGAGAGCCCGACTCCTCCATGGCCACGTAGCGTTTCATTTCCAATATGATCGACAGTGGGTCAATATTCACAGGGCACGCTTCCGTGCAGGCGTTGCAGCTTGTGCACGCATTGATCTCTTCCTCGCTGATGTAGTCTCCGAGCAGGCTCTTTCCTTCACCCTTACCCATTCCAATCTCTTCTATTCGGTCACGGGTATCCATCATTATTTTTCGAGGAGACAACGCCTTTCCTGTTTGGTTGGCTGGGCACTCAGAAGTGCATCGGCCACACTCCGTGCAGGTATAGGCCTCCATCAGGCTCTTCCATGACAAATCCGTGGCGTCTTTGGCTCCAAATCGCCCGACTTCTTCAGGGTTTTCCTGGGTTTCTACCGGCAGGCCAAGCATCAGCTTTACCTCGTTTGTGACCGTATCCATGTTGCGGATTTTGCCCAAAGGCTCCAAATTGGAAAAATAGGTATTTGGGAAAGCCATAAATATGTGCAGGTGCTTGGAATAGGTCACATAAATGGCAAACGCCAAAATACCTACTATGTGAAACCACCAGGTGATCCGCTCCACCAGAATCAAGAAGTCAGCAGAATAACCCTCTAGGAACGGCTTCATCAACAAACCTGAAACATACAATTCACCTGTTTGAGTGTAACCTGCAACGCCTTGAGCTTGTAACAACTGATCTGCTGCATTCATCTTCAAGATTGCTATCATCAGGGCCATTTCGATCCATAGGATCAGGTTTCCATCCAGGAAGGGCCACCCCTTCATTTCTGGTTTATTAAACCTCTGGACTTTGAGTACATTTCTGCGGATGAGAAAGACGGCACAAGAAATCAGAACGCCAAGAGTGAGCACTTCGAATACGTTCATGGCGACATTGTACAGGCCACCCAGATAAGGGGCAAAAAGCCTGTGAGTTCCTAAAAGTCCGTCAAGGACAAACTCCAGCACTTCAAGGTTGATCACCAAAAAACCAACATAGATCAATAAGTGCAAAAACGCCACCAAGGGCTTCTTAAACATCTTTTGCTGACCAAATGCCACAAGCATCATTTTCTTCCATCGGTCACTTGAATGGTCACTGCGCTCGAGGGGCTTACCCATCAAGATGTTGCCCCTAATCCTCGAAATCCGACGCGACAATACCCATCCTGCAGCCAGCAAAACCAGTACAAAAACAACCTGTGATATCCACTCCATTTTAAGGGTAATTTGTGTTAATCAAATATTAATCAAATGCTTTGTTGCATTGCATATTATTTATACTTTTGCCCCTCGTTAACAGGGTGATGTAGCTCAGTTGGTAGAGCATCGGACTGAAAATCCGTGTGTCGGTGGTTCGAGTCCACTCATCACCACTCCTTTAACTCAAGGGTTTCTTCTTCAGAAACCCTTTTTTTATTACCACTAAAAATAAGGAGAAATTGTTATTTAGTATGCATGCATACTAAATTTATTCTAATTCTAAACTGTATGGGGGAAGGTCACGACAAAAGTTGTACCCACGTCTAACTCGCTTTCCACCGTTATTGTACCTCGGTTCATTTCTACGAATTCATGGACAAGGTTTAGTCCCAGGCCCACTCCTTTTTCACCCGCAGTGCCCCATCGGGTGCGCTCTCCTTTGAAGCTAAAAAGCCTCTCGAGTTTGTCAGGTTCAATGCCTACCCCGGAGTCCTCTATTCTCAATTGCACGCTATCCTCTTGATGGCTCAGCGATACCCCTACCACGCCTCCTTTTTCTGTAAACTTTATGGCATTGTTCAGCAGGTTTCGGATGACCGTAGATACACTGTTTCTATCGGCTTCAAGTACCACGTGCTCTTCTATATTTCGATTAAGCGTCAGGCCTTTGGATTCCGCCAGGTTTTCCATCATGGTGACTGAGCTATCACACAGTTCTGACATGCTAAACAGCTCAGGCTTATAAGGCATACGCCCCTGTTGACTCATCGCCCAGTCCAGCAGGTTGTCCAGCAAGGTGGACAGCTCCGTCGATGACTTCTCCATCATGTCAGCCAATCGCACAAGCTCTTGGGTATCTCCACTTTCTACATAGAGATTGATCAGCTGCGCTACCCCCTGGAAGTTGTTGACCGGGGCGCGAATGTCATGGGATATAATGGAAAAGAATTTATCCTTGGTTCGATTCAGGTCAGCCAGTTCATTTCTTTGGGCGGATATTACCTGCCTACGCTTACGCGAAATCTTGATGGCCCTATCCCTTAACTTATATAGCTTGTATAAAACATAAGCCAGGATAAACACCAGGATCAACACAGCCACCACTCCGATAAGCAGAATGCGTTGGGTTTTGGCCTCCTGATGCAGCAAATCCACCTCGACCTGCTTTTGCCCCACCTCAAACTCAGTACGCAGGTCAGCCATTTTTCGAATGACTTCTTCATTGTTGATACTGTCGCGATAGGTAAGATATTGCTTCTGGTAGAAGAAGGCATTTTTAAAATCGCCCTTGATTTCATAGAGTTCGGAGAGTTTTAGGCTAGCGTCACGGATTCTTTCTTGCAAGCCATCTTCTTCAGCATAGGCCAATGCTTCAACCAAATATTTTTCCGCTGTTTTGTAGTCTCCCTTCTGCTGGTAGATAGAAGCCATTTCGATTTGGAATTCCGTAATGGCATAGGAATCATCAAGTCCGGTGAGGATTTCTATTGCCTCGGTAAGCTGCTCTTCTGCTTTCTCTGTTCGACCCAATTTCGCATAAACAAGTCCAGTATTGCCTAAAATATAAGCTTTTCCAATTATTAAATTTATTCTTTCGAAGATTGGAATCGCTTCGTCATAATAATCCAGAGCCATATCTAGACTATCAATCAAATAATAGTTATAACCAGTGTTCAACAGATTCAAAGCCAAATCTTGATAGCTATTACTTTCTCTAAAAATTTCTATTGCCTTGTTGTCAAATATCAAGGCCTTTTCTAGCTCATTATTTTGAGTATAGCACGTGGCAATTTCTGCGTAAATTCTTCCTAGGATCTGGTTTTCGTTTATTGAGACGGCAATTTCTGCTCCCTTAAAAAGCGCCTCAAGAGATTGATCCAATGACCCTTTTAGTCTTTGAGAAATACCCAAATGCTCATATGCTATAGCCCGATATTTCTCGTTACCAATATCCCTTGAAAAAAATAATAGATCATTTGAGTACCGAAATCTTTGTTCTGGATCGGCTGAGTATCTAACTATTCCATGCAACAACCTCAGTTTAATAGAGTCATCCAAATCAGACCTCTCCAGTATTTGAATCAAACTATCAGCAGTGCCCTGATCTTGCCCATTTACCGATAAACACGAATAAAAAAAAGTGACCAAGTAGATAGTCACTTTCTTATAGCTTGGTAATATTTTTTTAACCTTGATCAATTATAATTCTTGGATCCAACGTATATGGATTCCCATTTGAGATAAAATCAATATAGTAGCTCTCTTCACTTCCTGTAGGCTCATTTCCTACGGTTCCTACCCATCCATTCGCACTAGAGGGTAGTTCACTAAATACAGCCGAATCTCCACCTTCATATCGAAAAGCAGAATAAGCTACAGGAGTCACTCCATCTACAGCTGCTATGAGAAAAGTAACGGTATCACCATCACTTGCATTAACGGTAAAATCCTGATGACCGGAAGGGTCGCCAGAATCATCTGATAAAGTACATGCTTGTTCTATAGTCTGCTCGCTACATCCTGGTGTCAGCATTGTTGTGTCAACTGTCATGGTCACATTAATATTCGCCATAAGTCTAAGTTTAAAGGTTTGAAAAAATAACTTGGGTCAGAAGGATGGATAATATTAGTCAAAAACTTTAAGACTCAAAAGTCAGCGCCATTTACATGCTGTTATTCTTTCAAACTATTTTTATTCCCGTACCAACCATTTCCTTTAATCATGTGTCATGTAATCTGAATGCCAAGTCATTTATGTGATGATTATTGATTAATTTTAAATAAGACTTAAACCGACAAGAAATGAAAAAGACTAGTTTTTTACTGATGCTTTCAGCCGCTTTGATATTTTCCGCATGCGAAGAAGAAGGGCTGATACAGCAGCCGGGCGACGGGGAACATTCTGTATCCATCGTCGGCATCAAAGATGCCTTTGATTACACTTTCCATCCGGCAAGTTCCGCAAGGACTACCATAGCTCCTGATGAAGTGCATACGCTGAACATTCGCATCGTAGACCAATATTCAAACATCGTCTACGAAAAATGGTACTATGAATGGGATGACTGGTACGAGGACAACTCAAACGCGATTCCTGATTCTATATTTATTCCAAATTTAGGTGAAGGATCGTACAAGATATACGCCAGCACTACCGACAACTACTACTATCACTATGACGACTACTATTACTACCAGGACTTTACCGCCGAGGGAGACTCGATACCGGGCGATTTTGATCCAAATTTCGATATGGTAGTTGATTCTTGGGTAGTCAGCACCAATCCGATTTATGTAGGCAATCAAGCATTTGAAATTGCCAATAGTGACGTGACCGTAGAGCTTGAAATGAAGAACATATCTGCCAAGCTGACCCTTGAATACGAGAGCTATGTACCCGACATGTATATCAATGGCACCTTGATTGGCCCTAAGGCGTTCAGCTATTCATTTGAGCAAGATGATTTCTTTGAATGGGATCCAGGCTATGAATATTGGACAGACCTGTACATGTATGACTATCAGGATGTAGAAGAGTATTATTTCCTACCTCGCACATTGGATCGATTGAGAATGTACGTCTATGACTATCACTATGACTTCTCTTTCGAGCAAACTTTCCAGTTTGATGAACAAATTGAAATGAACGTAGGTGATGCACTTACTGTTCGAGTCGATGTAGGAGACATCCTTGAAGGTGCCGGCACTGGTACTCTGTCATGGCAAGCCATCCAATGGAATGACCTTGGAGTGGTGGAGTTCGATTGATGAAATAATCTCAAAGTATTCAAAAGACCTGTCTGGACTTTCATAGGATTCCAGACAGGTCTTTTTTTGTCCCCTAGCCGCTTTCCTTTCTATTGAGCTGTCCCAACTGTTGGTCCAATTGTAACTACCCACCACCATAGCAGAGGGATCAAATAGCGGAAAATTTCCATAGAGTCTAAAGGGGCTGTTTGGTATTTCCCGTACCAGCACAGTCAACTCATAAGCCTCGAAGCTTTCCTTGTACTCCTTAGCGAAGTACCCCCCATAATAAGCTCTGGCAAACCGATCATTGTCCAGTCCGCTAGCAATGGTCATATGAGGAGTATAGCTAGTATGATAATCTTCTATACCATGCAATCTGACTACATGATGAAATTTCTTCACTACCCGAACGAAGTTTCCGCTCTCAGCAAAATCAGCAAAAATGGTCCCTGAATGAGGAAAAGCATTGAATCCATCAATCACAAACTCAAAAGCCTCTACCTCACTGATCCTCTCAGCCAAGTCCTTAAAAAACATTTCCGCTCTGCTACATGGAAGCAATAAATTCCCGACAGTCACATGAGCTCGTGAATACCTACTTCTAAAATCACCATACTGAGTTGCAAAGCCCTTCTTCATTCCTTCCACCTGCTCCTTAATCCACTTAGGTGGCGAAAACACGATTAAATATTCACTATCCATGACTCTCTGAGTTTGATTGAATGTAAATATACTAAAAAAAATAGTAAAAACTAATAAAATTAGTTAAATGAAAGCCGCTAACTATTCAAGAATTGCCTCAAATTCGGACACTTGGTTATAAACAGGGGATGGGGTAAGGAGCAGGCATAAAAAAAACCCTGACTAGTTACCTAATCAGGGTTTTGATAAAATCTGGCGACGACCTACTCTCCCGCGTGTTACCGTAGTACCATCGGCGCTGAGGGGCTTAACTGCTCTGTTCGGAATGGGAAGAGGTGGACACCCTCGCTATAATCACCATAAAGTCTTAATGAGATTTGAGTACTGAGTATTTAGTACATAGACACTTTTGTCTATCTCTCATATCAATTTCTTAAAAGTTTTTTGGCCAATAATAGCCACCAGCCGCTGGCTGGTTGACATTGCGTCATGAAAGAAAAAATACGTATACACGCGTTATAGAAAGTTACAGGTAATTAGTACTGCTCAGCTTTGACATTACTGCCTTTACACCTGCAGCCTATCAACGTCATCGTCTATGACGACCTTTAAAAGAAATCTCATCTTGGGGAGGGTTTCGCACTTAGATGCTTTCAGCGCTTATCCTCACCGAACATAGCTACCCGGCGGTGCAGTTGGCACCACAACCGGTAGACCAGAGGTTCGTCCAACTCGGTCCTCTCGTACTAAAGTCAGAGCCCCTCAAATTTCTTACGCCCACAACAGATAGGGACCGAACTGTCTCACGACGTTCTGAACCCAGCTCGCGTGCCACTTTAATGGGCGAACAGCCCAACCCTTGGGACCTTCTCCAGCCCCAGGATGTGACGAGCCGACATCGAGGTGCCAAACCTCCCCGTCGATATGAGCTCTTGGGGGAGATCAGCCTGTTATCCCCAGAGTACCTTTTATCCTTTGAGCGATGGCCCTTCCATGCGGAACCACCGGATCACTATATCCTACTTTCGTACCTGATCGGCTTGTTGGCCTCACAGTCAAGCACCCTTATGCTATTGCGCTCTACGCACGGTTACCAAACGTGCTGAGGGTACCTTTGAAAGCCTCCGTTACTCTTTTGGAGGCGACCACCCCAGTCAAACTACCCACCACACAATGTCCCCCGAATACTCGGGGTTAGGCATCAGATAAATAAAGGCTGGTATTTCACCAACGACTCCACCATACCTAGCGGCACAGCTTCAAAGTCTCCCAGCTATCCTACACATCATTTACCCAATACCAATGTGAAGCTATAGTAAAGGTTCATGGGGTCTTTCCGTCCCGTTGCGGGTACGCGGCATCTTCACCGCGACTACAATTTCACCGAGCTCATGGCCGAGACAGTGCCCAGATCGTTGCACCATTCGTGCAGGTCGGAACTTACCCGACAAGGAATTTCGCTACCTTAGGACCGTTATAGTTACGGCCGCCGTTTACCGGGGCTTCAGTTCAATGCTTCTCCCGAAGGATAACATCCCCCCTTAACCTTCCGGCACCGGGCAGGTGTCAGGCCTTATACTTCATCTTTCGATTTCGCAAAGCCATGTGTTTTTGTTAAACAGTCGCCTGGGCCTTTTCACTGCGGCCTGCCGAAGCAGGCGCCCCTTCTCCCGAAGTTACAGGGCTATTTTGCCTAGTTCCTTAGCCATGAATCACTCGAGCACCTTAGGATTCTCTCCTTGACTACCTGTGTCGGTTTACGGTACGGGTACCACATCCATAAGTTTAGAGGTTTTTCTTGGAAGTCTGATTAGGCGCATTATCCACGCTCCCGAAGGATTATGGTACTATCGGGTTTCAGCTAGTCCAGCGGATTTACCTACTGGTCCAATACCTACACCCTTCAACGTGCTATTCCGTCAGCACGCAGCGCTTTCACTACTCCGTCACCCCATCACTGAATATGGTAGTACAGGAATATTAACCTGTTGTCCATCGACTACCCCTTTCGGGTTCGCCTTAGGTCCCGACTAACCCCCGGCTGATTAGCATTGCCGGGGAAACCTTAGTCTATCGGTGTGCGGGTTTCTCGCCCGCATTATCGTTACTTATGCCTACATTTGCTTTTCTATTCGCTCCACCATACCTCGCAGTACAACTTCAACGCAAATAGAATGCTCCCCTACCACTATAAATAGTCCTGAGCTTCGGTGATATGCTTGATGCCCGATTATTATCGATGCTCTGTCGCTCGACAAGTGAGCTGTTACGCACTCTTTAAAGGAATAGCTGCTTCCAAGCTAACCTCCTTGCTGTCTCAGCAACTGAACCGCCTTAGTTCAACTTAGCATATACTTTGGGACCTTAGCTGCAGGTCTGGGTTCTTTCCCTCTCGGACAAGGACCTTAGCACCCATGCCCTCACTGCAGAGTATATATTATGGCATTCGGAGTTCATCAGGATTTGGTAGGATTTGACTCCCCCTAGTCCTATTGGTAGCTCTACCTCCATAATACTTAACCTCCACGCTGCTCCTAAAAGCATTTCGGGGAGTACGAGCTATTTCCCGGTTTGATTGGCCTTTCACCCCTACCCACAACTCATCCAAAGGCTTTTCAACGCCTGGTGGTTCGGTCCTCCATTCAGTGTTACCTGAACTTCAACCTGGTCATGGGTAGATCACCGGGTTTCGCGTCTACCTCCTCTAACTATGCGCCCTATTCAGACTCGCTTTCGCTCCGGATCCGGCACTCAAGTGCCTTAACCTCGCTAGGGAAGAGTAACTCGTAGGCTCATTATGCAAAAGGCACGCCGTCAGCACA